>NZ_JBHYIG010000251.1:0-14641 GCF_042740015.1 Streptomyces sp. NPDC059037 | reverse complement strand
CACCCCCGCGGGGGGTCGTCACACCGGGGGGGGGGGTCTGGGGGGGGGGGGGGGCCAAAAAAAAAATCCGCCGCGAAGCGGCGGCCTGGTTCGGACCCGCGGCCAACGACGGCGAAGGCGCCGGACAGGATGCGCTGCCGGGCAATCGGGTGGGTGGGCGGGAAAGATTCGCCGCGAAGCGGCGGTCTGGCCGCTCAGCCCGACACCGCCCGTTCCACCGCCGCCACCACCTCCCCCGGCGCCTCCAGCTGAGCCAGATGCCCCACCCCGTCCACCACACGGACCGAAGCCCTGCCCGCCAGTGACGCCGCGTTGGACGCGGGGATCACCCGGTCGTCGCCGCCCCACACCGCCACCACCCGCAGCGCCGCCGGCAACAGGTGCCGCACGTCGAGGGCCGGTGCGTCGTCCTCGTCGAGCAGCGTGGTCAGCAGCGTGCGCAGGGCGACGTCCACGCCGTCCAGGCGTTTGTACTTGAGCAGGTCGTCCACCAACTGCCGTGTGACGAGACCGTCGTCGGCGAACAGCTTTCCCAGGTGGGGGCGGAGCTCACGCCGCGTACCGGCCGCCGCGAAGCCCCGCAGGTAGGAGGCGTCCACCTGCGGCCCGTACCCGGCGGGTGCGATCAGCGTCAGCGAGCGCACCCGCTCCGGGACCCGCGCCGCGACCGCCGTCACGACCGCGCCGCCCAGCGAGTGCCCCACCAGATGCGCCCGCTCGATGCCGAGCGCGTCCAGGAAGCCCGCGACCACGTCCGTCAGCGCGTCCAGACCGCCCGCGCCGACGGCCTTGCCCGATTCCCCGTGACCGGGCAGGTCAAGCGCGTACACCGTGTGCCGCGCCGCGAGGGGCTCCTGTACGAAGAGCCAGGAGTTCTTGTCGCCGCCGTAGCCGTGGACGAGCACGATCTCCTCGGGGCCCGCGCCCGACGTCGCGTACGCGAGGGCCCTGCCGTCCACCTCCGCGAGACCGCCGACCGGGCTGCCCTCGTCCTCCGCGGGCACCCCGCGCGCCAGTTGCTCGCGTGCCTCGGCGGCCACCCGCTCGATCTCGCCCTCCGGGACCTCCGCGGGCGCGATGACCGCGATGACGCACCCGACGGGCGCCTCGCCGCCCGCCTCCGCGACGATCCGCCGCAGCACGCCGCCGGACGGCGCCTCCAGCGTCCCCGCGATCTTGTCGGTGTCGATCTCCGCCAGATCGTCGCCCTCCTCGACCTCGTCGCCCTCCCCGGCGATCCACTCGGTGATCTTCCCGGTCTTCATGGACAGGCCCCACTTGGGCATGGTGACCCGTTCGACGAGGGACATCCCCGGCGTCCCCTCCATCCTCACGGCTTCCAGTCCACGGCCGACTTGACCGCGGCGGCGACCCGCCCCGCATCCGGCATGTACAGGTCTTCGAGCGCCGGGCTGAACGGCACCGGCGTATGCGGGGGCGTCACCGTCCCGATGGGCGCGCGCAGCGCCCCGAACTCCTCGCGCGCGACGAGCGCCGCGATGTCGGCGGCCATCCCGCAGCGCGGCGACGCCTCGTCCACCACGACAAGGCGCCCGGTCCGCGCGACGCTCTCCAGGATCGTGTCGGCGTCCAACGGGCTCGTCGTGCGCGGGTCGATCACCTCGCAGTCCACCCCCGACGCGGCCAGGTCCGCCGCCGCGTCGGACGCCACGGACACCATCCGCCCCAGCGCCACCACCGTCACGTCCTCGCCCTCGCGCACGATGCCCGCCTCGCCGAAGGGGATCGTGTAGCTCTCGGCGGGGACCTCGCCGACCACGTCGTACAGCGCCTTGTGCTCGCAGAAGATCACCGGGTCGTCGTCCCTGATGGCCTGGATCATCAGCCCCTTCGCGTCGTACGGGGACGAGGGGAGGACCACCTTCAGTCCGGGCACGGCCGTGAACGCGGGGTACATCGCCTGGGAGTGCTGGGCCGCCGCCCGCAGTCCGGCCCCGTACATCGCACGGATGACGACGGGGGTGACGGCCTTGCCGCCGAACATGTAGCGGAACTTGGCCGCCTGGTTGAAGATCTGGTCGAAGCACACGCCCATGAAGTCGATGAACATGAGCTCGGCGACCGGCCGCAGGCCGCGTGTCGCCGCGCCGATCGCCGCGCCGATGAACGCCGACTCGGAGATGGGCGTGTCGAGGACCCGCCCGGGGAAGCGCGGGTGGAGCCCCTTCGTCACGCCCAACACCCCGCCCCAGGCGTCGGATTCGCCGGGTGCCCCCGCGCCGCCCGCGTTGTCCTCGCCCATGACGATGACGGAGGGGTCGCGCTCCATCTCCTGCGCCAGTGCTTCGTTCAGCGCCTCGCGATAGCTGATGCTGCGTGCCACGGTCGACTCCCCTCAGAGGAACAGGATGCAGAGGTACGAGATTCAGAGGTACGAGATGTAGACGTCGGTCTGCAGATCCGCGCCGGTCGGCAGGGGCGCCGCCTGCGCCTCCGCGACGGCCTCGTCGATCAGTCGGGCCACCTGCCCGTCGATCGCGTCGAGTTGGGCGTCCGTCAGAGTTCCCGCCACTTGCTGCCGGAAGCGCTTGACGCAGTCGAGTTCGGCGCGGGCGCGCCGCACCTCGTCCGTCCGGTACTTCTGCTGGTCGCCCTCGAAATGGCCGTAGTAGCGCGTGAGTCGGACCTCGATGAGGGTGGGCCCGCCTCCCGCGCGGGCCCGGTCGATCGCCGCGCCCGCCGCCTCGTGCACCGCGAAGAAGTCGAAACCGTCGACCGTGGCACCGGGCATGCCGAAGGCCGCAGCGCGGGCCGCGATGGAGCCGCCGCCCACCGACCACTCGGCCGAAGTGGCCTCCGCGTAGCCGTTGTTCTCGGCGACGAAGACCGCGGGCAGCTGCCAGACGGAGGCGAGGTTGAGGGATTCGAGGGTGGTGCCCTGGTTGCTGCCGCCGTCACCGAAGAAGGCCACGCCGACGCCGCCGTCCCCGCGTACCTTCGCGGCGAGCGCGGCACCGCAGATGAGGGGCGGCCCGCCGCCGACGATGCCGTTGGCGCCGAGCATGCCCTTGGAGAGGTCGGCGATGTGCATGGAGCCGCCCTTGCCGTGGCACGCCCCGGTCGTACGCCCGTAGATCTCGGCCATCATCGACTTCACGTCGACATGCTTGGCGATGCAGTGGCCGTGGCCCCGGTGGGTGGAGGCGATGACGTCGCGGTCGTCGTCGAGGTGCGCGCACACTCCGGTCGCGGACGCCTCCTCACCTGCGTACAGATGGACGAAACCGGGGATGTCACCGGTCGCGAACTCCTCGTGGAGCCGCTCCTCGAAGTCACGGATCGTACGCATGGTGCGGTACGCGTCGAGCAACGCGGGCCCGTCGAGGCCGTGTTCGTGCGGGGCCCGGGGTGTCCGGAGAGTGTCGGTCACGGGAGAACTCCTTTGCCGGTGCGGGTGCGGAGTTGCGTGCATGGGGTATGGCACTGCGACCTGGGCCCGACCGGCAACAGTTGCCCGGGGTTGCAAGCCACCACACGACGTACGCAACCGGAGAAGGAGAAGCAGACGAACGACAAGCAGAACAAGCAGAGCAACACACCTACAGGCGGCGGGACTTCAAAGTCGGGGACCTCAGAGTCGGGGACCTCAAAGTCGGGGACCTCAGAGTCGGAGACGCTGCTCTTCGGCGGCCCGCTGCGCTACGACACCGGCTGGGCCCAGCACGAAGAGGCCTTCCTCCAGCTGGGGTTCCGTTCCATGGTGAAGCGGCTCCCCGCGCTCCTAGCCGCCAGCTTCAGGCTCGCCCGGCAGGCCGACCGCCAGGCCACACGCATCGTCGTCGGCGCGGAAGTGGGCCGGGGGCTCGCGCAGGCGGTGAGCCTGCTCGCGGTCAACAGCGTGCTCGGCCGGCTGATGACGGACGCGCCCGTCGCCGACCGGCTGCGCGGCGCGGCGCCCGCCCTGGTGACCGTGGCGACCGTGCTGTTCGTCGCCGCGCTGCTGCGTGCCGCCTCGACGTACGCGACGGGACGCCTTGAGCCGAAGGTCGAACGGGTCGCCACCGAGCAGTACTTGGAGAAGGCGGCGTCGGTCGAGCTGTCGGCCATCGAGGACGACGCGTTCCACAAGCTGCTCGACACCGCGCAGTACGGCGCCTCTTCGGCCCGCCGCATGATCGGCATCGCGACGCGCGTGGTGAACGCGATGATCTCGCTGATCGCCGCGGCGGGCGTGCTGACCGTGCTGCACCCGGTGCTCCTTCCGCTCCTGGTGACGATGACCCTGCCCAGCGCGTGGAGCGCCCTGACGATCGCCCGGCGCCGCTATGTCTCCTTCCACGCCTGGGTGCAGCACGCCCGTGCGGGACGGCTGATCGGCAGCCTGCTGACGGAGGCGCGGGCCGCCCCGGAGATCCGGGTGCACGGCGTGGGGCCGTTCCTGCTGCGGCATTTCCGCTCCATGTCGGAGGCCGCGGAGGAGGAGCAGGCCCGCCTTGCCCGGCTCGCCGCGCGTACGGGCCTCATCGCGGCGGCGTGGACGGGCCTGGCCACGGTGGCGACGTACGCGACGCTCGGCGGTCTGCTGCTCGCGGGGGCGATGGCGCTGTCCGTCGCGGGCACGGCCGTGATCGCGATCCGTACCGGGGCGTCGAACCTGGACACGCTCGTCCTTGAGGTCAACTCGCTGCACGAGGACGCCCTGTTCGTGGGCGATCTGGACCGGCTCTTCGTGGAGGCGGCGCAGCGCGCGATCCCGGTCGGCGGCGCCGAACTGCCTCCCGATCCACGGGAGATACGGTTCGAGAACGTCACCTTCCGCTATCCGGGGACGTCGGGCAGGGACGCGCTCAGCGACGTCTCGCTCACCCTGCCCACCGGGAAGATCGTCGCCCTTGTGGGGGAGAACGGCTCGGGCAAGACCACCCTGGTGAAGCTCCTGGCGGGCCTGTACCCGCCGAAGGAGGGCCGGATCCTGTGGGACGACGTGGACGCGGCGACGGCGGACCGGCACCGGCTTGCCGAGCGCGTCGCGATGGTGGCGCAGGACTTCAAGCGGTGGCCGTTCACGGCCCGCGTGAACATCGCGATCGGCCGTGCGTCGGTGCCGCTGACCGACGAGCGGATCGGCGCGTCCGTCGCGGAGGCCGGCGCCGGTGACGTGGTGGCCGATCTGCCGCGCGGGCTCGACACCCTGCTCGCCCGCGCGTTCACCGGTGGGCACGAGCTCTCGGGAGGGCAGTGGCAGCGGCTCGGCATCGCGCGTGCGGCGTACCGGCGCGGCGGCATCCTGATCGTGGACGAGCCGACCGCGGCGCTCGACGCGCGGGCGGAACTGGAGGTCTTCGAGAAGATCAGGGCGCTGGCCGGGACGGGCCAGACCGTCATCCTCATCACCCACCGCCTGGCGTCGGTACGGCACGCGGATCTGGTCCATGTCCTGGACCAGGGGCGCCTGGTGGAATCGGGCACCCCGGACGAACTCCTGCGGACGGGCGGCGTCTACGCGGAGCTGTACGCGCTGCAGGCGGACCAGTTCACCCCCAACGAGCACGCCGATCGCTGAGCCTCACGCGGCGGCGGCCACCTCGGCAGCCTCGGTGTCGCGCACGATCACCAGGAAGGCGTCGGACGCGAGGTCCATGACGACCTCCGCCTGCTGCCCCTCCATGCGGCGGGCCCGCGCGAACTCCTCCGCGGGCCACGATCCGCGCGGCCCGCCGGCCGGAAAGCGTTCCAGTACCACTCGACTGTTCATCATCGTCTTCCTGCTCCCCCGTCGGCAGTCCAGCAAAGGACTCTCATCAACTCTCATGAACTCTCGTGAACTCTCATGGAGTAGAACGCACCAGGGGGCGGAAAGGGCTCGCAACGTGACGGACCTGACACCGAGTTGTGTCAGTCCCTCACTCCTCGTACTCGTCGTGGTACCGCACCGGGCCACTGCCTGCTGGGGCGCCGAGGGCGGTGAGGTCGAGGAGGCTGGAGTAGGAACCCACCCAGTCGGTGCCGCGGTCGTACGCCGAGTACGTGTGGAAGACACGCTCGCCGTCGCGCAGGAAGCAGCTGAGGCCCGGCGCTTCGACGGTCTTGCCGTCCTCGTCGACGGTGGCGTGGAAATCGTGGTTGAAGTCGTCGCCGTTCGACGAGTACCACGGCACCGTCCAGCCCATCCGCGCCTTGAACGGCAGGATCTTGGTGAACGGGGCGCGGGAGATGGCGACGAAGTTGGTGCCGCGGGCCCGCAGATGGGCGAGGTGCCCGATCTGGTCGAGGAACGCCGAGCAGCTGGGGCATCCCGCGTCCCACTCCGGGGCGAACATGAAGTGGTGGACGATGAGTTGGGCGTGACCGTCGAAGAGGTCGAACAGCGTCGCCTTGCCGTCGGGACCGGCGAACAGATACTCCTTCTCGATCTCCACCATGGGGAGCCTGCGCCGCTCGGCGTTGAGCGCGTCGCGCGCCCGGGTCGCCGCCTTCTCCTTGGCGAGCAGTTCCGCGCGCGCGGCGAGCCACTCCTCGCGCGTGACGATGTCGGGAAGTCCCATGGTCCCCAGTCCCTCCTGCGGATCCGCGCCTCGGATCCGTGCTTCTCCGAGGGGTGACCCGCGGGCTCACCGGAACTCATCGGTCGCGGCGAAGAAAGTTGGAGAATTTCTGTTACGCCTGGTCAGCGGCCCGGGAGTTCAGCCATGGGCTCAGAACGTCACCGGCAGCGCGAGCAGCCCGCGGGCCCGCATCGAGGGGCGCCGGCGCAGCTCGTCCTCCGGTACGCCGAGGGCGAGCCGGGGGAAGCGTTCGATGAGGGCGCCGAGCGCGGTGGCCGTCTCCAGGCGGGCCAGGGGTGCGCCGACGCAGTGGTGGATGCCGTGACCGAGGGCGAGGTGGCCCGTGGTGTCACGGGCGATGTCGAGGCGGTCGGCGGCGGGGAAGCGGCGCGGGTCGCGGTTGGCGGCGGACGGGGAGAGCAGCACGGTCTCGCCCGCCGGGACGGTGACCCCGCCGATGGTGACGTCCTGGAGCGGGAAGCGGCGGATGGCGAGCAGCGCGGGGCCGTCGTAGCGGCTGAACTCCTCTACAGCGGCCGGTAGTTGGGACGGGTCCTTGCGCAGGGCCGCGAGCTGGTCGGGGTGCCGGAGCAGCGCCAGGGTCGCGTTGCCGATGAGCTGGACGGTGTTCTCGTATCCGGCGAAGAGGATCAGGAACGCGAGCGACATCAGCTCGTCCTCGCTGAGGCGATCCCCCTGCTCGCTCTCGTCGCGTACGGCGATGAGGTCGGACAGCAGGTCGTCGGCGGGGTCCTCGCGCTTCTCGGCGAGCAGCCGGGTGAAGAAGCCGAGCATCGCGATGACGGCCTCCTTGGCGGCCCCCGGTCGCGCCGGATCGGGCGCGACCAGAGCGTCGGTCCAGGCCCGGAAGTCCGGCCGGTTGCCGTCCGGCACGCCGAGGAGGTCGCAGATGACGGTGATCGGGAGCGGGGCGGCGTAGGCGGCGACGAGGTCGGCGCGGCCCAACGGCTCGACGGCGTCGAGGAGTTCGTCGGCGGTGCGCCTGATCGGTGCGCGCAGGCTCTCCACCCGCCGGGAGGTGAAGGCCTTGGTGACCAGGCGGCGGATGCGGGTGTGGTCCGGCGGGTCCATGTTGAGCAGATTCGCGTCCAGGGCGGGCGGCAGCGCGAAACCCCGGTAACTCCCGGGCAGCGCATGGCTCTTGTCGAGCGAGAGGCGGGGGTCTGCGAGCGCCGCGCGCACGTCGTCGTACCGCGTGACCAGCCAGGCCGGGCTGCCGTCGGGTCCGGCGACGCGGTGCACGGGCGCGGTGTCACGCAGCCGCGCGTACACGGCGTACGGGTCGTCGACGAGGCCGTCGGCGGGATCGTCGAGGAGGCCGTCGGCAGGGTCGTCGACGAGGCCGTCGGCGGGGTCCGGGTGCGGGGCGTGTGACATGCCCTCCAGCCTAAGCAGCCGCCTGCCGCTGCCTCTTTCGGGCCCCGTCGTCAGCCCTCGTAGTCCTGGATCCGCTTGCCGTGGCTCCGGTCGATCAGGGCGGGCAGTTCGGCGTTCAACTCCCCGACGATCTCCGGCACATCGAGGGTCAGCAGCCGCCCGTCGCGCATCAGGACCCGCCCGTCGACGATCGTCGTGCGGACGTCCGCGGAGCGCGCGCTGTGGACGAGCGTGGCCGCGAGGTCGTGCACCGGCTGGGTGTGCGGTCCGGTGAGGTCGACGAGGATGATGTCGGCGCGGCGCCCCGGCGCGAGGCTGCCGATCTGCCCGCCGAGGCCGACGGCGTGCGCGCTCTGCAGCGTGGCGTGGTCCAGTGCCTGACGTGCCGTCAGCCAGGACGGGTCGCGTTCCGTGGACTTCTGGACGAGCGCGGTGAGCGCCATGGACTCCCACACGTCGAGGGAGTTGTTCGACGCGGCCCCGTCCGTGGCCAGGCCGACGGGGATGCCGATCTCGCGCAGGGCCCGTACGGGCGTGGTGTCCCAGCCGAACTTGAGGTAGCCGCGCGGCGCGGACGCGACGGCGACGCGTCCCGTGGCCTGCCGCAGCACGGGCAAATCGCGGTCCCGGATGCCGGTGCCGTGCGCGATGAGGACGTCCACGTCGAGGAGTCCCGCACGGTGCAGGACCTCGATGGGCGTGCGGCCGTGCCTGGCCAGGCTGTTGTCGGTCTGCTCGGCATTCTCCGCGGCGTGCAGATGGACCATCAGGCCGTGTTCACGGGCGAGTTCGGCGGTCGCGGCGAGGTCGGCGTCATCGACGGTGTACGGC
This sequence comes from Streptomyces sp. NPDC059037, assembly GCF_042740015.1. NCBI lineage: Bacteria > Bacillati > Actinomycetota > Actinomycetes > Kitasatosporales > Streptomycetaceae > Streptomyces > Streptomyces sp. NPDC059037. Next base: position 5,906 of record NZ_JBHYIG010000251.1, on the reverse strand, counting down.
GCGTGCGGGGCGAGCGAGGTGGTGATGCGCCCGTCGGCGGCGCCGCGCCGCCGCAGCGCGAACTCCAGGGAGGCGGCGCGGCCATCGGGCCCCTGCGAGGAGAAGAACGCCGCGCCCAGGTTGGCGCGCAGGCCGCTGTCCGCCACCGCCTCGGCGACGGCGTCCATCGCGAAGTAGTGGTCGGCGAAGCACGTCACCCCGCCCCGGATCATCTCGGCACAGGCGAGCCGCGCGCCGAGCGCGACGACACGCTCGGTCAGGTTGGACTCGATGGGCCAGATCCAGTCGTTGAACCACTCGTGCGCCGGCAGATCCTCGGCGAGGCCGCGCAGGGCCACCATCGGTGTGTGCGTATGGCAGTTGATCAGGCCGGGCAGGGCGGCCTGGCCACGGGCGTCGATCCGCTCGGCGGCGGCGAGGTCCGCCACGGCGCCGGTCGTGGTGACGCCGTCGATGCGGCCGTCGCGTACGACGATGGCGGCGTCGCGGCGGAAGCGGACCTCACCGGCGGCGTCACCGGTGTTGTGACCAGTGGTGTGACCAGTGGTGTGACCGGTGGCATCGTCGTGGACGAGGGCCGTGCAGCCCGTGATGACCAGGTCGGCGGGGCCGTGCGCGGGAGGCGGCGTCATCTCTTCAAGGTACGGGGAGTGCGCATCCCGTGCCCTGTCGCGTCGCCGGTTTCGCGGGCACGCTGACGTCAACCGACGATCCCACGCGAAAAGTTGGAGCCCGCCATGCTCCTAGGAACCTGGAACCTGGAGAACCTCTACCGGCCCGGCGGCAGGTTCGGGCCCAAGGACAAGGCCGCGTACGAGGCGAAACTCGCCTCGCTCGCGGAGACGATCAGGGCCCTGCGGCCCAGTGTCCTCGGCGTACAGGAGGTCGGCGACCCCGAGGCCCTGCGGGATCTGGCGGGGATGCTTGGCGAGCGCTGGAACGTGACGCTCTCCGAGCACGCGGACGACCGGGGCATCCGGGTCGGCTTCCTCAGCGACCTGCCGGTGTCCGTGGTCGCCGACGAGGACTGCTTCCCCGGGCCGATGCGCCCTGTGCAGGTCGACGACTCCGGCAGGACGGTGGCGCGGGCTGGGCGCGGGGTGCTCGCGGTGACGGTGTCGACGCGCGCCTTCTTCTTCGAGGCGGCCGTCTGCCATCTGAAGTCCAAGCTCCTGTCGTATCCCGGCGGCCGGTTCCAGCCCGAGGACGAGGGCGAGCGGGCCCGCTTCGGCGCGTACGCGCTGTACCGGCGCGCGGCGGAGGCGAACGTGGTGCGCTTCCTGGCCGACCGGATGCTGCACGGCGACGGCCGCGAGCACCAGGTCGTGGTGCTCGGCGACCTCAACGACGAGGTGAGCGCGGCGACGACGCAGATCCTGCTCGGCCCGCCGGGATCGGAGATCGGCACGCCGGGCTTCGACAAGCCGGACAAGGGCGACGCGCGGCGGCTGTGGAACGTGGCCCCGCTCATCCCGGCCGAACAGCGCTACTCCCGCATCCACGCCGGGCGCCGCGAGCTCATCGACCACGTCCTGGTGAGCAAGAGCCTGCTCGACCTGGTCACGACGGCGGGGACCGGCGTGCCGGGGTCCGCCGCGACCGCGCTCCCCTCGATCGGCGACGACGAGAACCCGGCGGCGCGCAGGGACGCGCCGGGCTCGGACCACGCGCCGGTCTGGATACGGATCGAGCGCTGAGGTCATCCGCTCCGATGCGGAGGTTACGCGGCGGGCCGAGGTCATCCGCCCGATGCGGCGGCTACCCGCCCCGATGCCGAGGCTACGCGGCGCCGGAAGTGGCCAACTCCTGGCGCCGCCAGGCCTCTTCGAGCCGCGCCGTGTCCTCGAGCACCGTGTCCTCGACCATCCGCCCCCAGCGGATCCTGACCCACTGGATGCCCTCGTTCTCGTACGAAGTGCCGTCCGCGAGGGTGGCATCGACGCGCAGCCGGACGACGACGGTGGTGTTCCAGGGCCAGCCCTTGACGACGACGTCGGTGAGGGTGAGGCGCATGCCGGGGAAGCGCCGTCCCGCCTGCTCGAACCAGTCGGCGAAGGCTTCGGGGCCGCGCAGTTCGGCGCCGAGGATGTTGTCGCCGATGAAGCGGAACCGCAGGTCGGGGGCGGCCATGGCGACGGCAGGGTGGTAGTTGCCGCTGCCGTCGCCGGTGACGCGCCACAGGGCTCGGACTTTGCTGCGGACGATGGCGTGGTACATCGGGACCTCCGCTGGATCACTCAGTTCACTCAGTGGCTTGCAAAAAGCAAGTGACTACCTGGTCCCCACCCTAAGCAGGTCCCTTGCAAACCACAAGCGAGTACCGTGGCCGCATGAAGGGTGAACGCTTCGCACGCATGCACTGCTCGGTGGCCCGCGCCGCGGCCGTCATGGCCGACCAGTGGACGGTGCTGATCCTGCGCGATCTGTTCCTGGGCCTGAACCGTTACGAGGACCTGCGCGCCGACCTGGGCATCGCGACGAACATCCTGGCGGACCGGCTCGAACACCTCACCGCGGAGGGCGTGGTGGAGCGCACCGCCTACCAGGAGCGCCCGGTGCGCCACGAGTACGTACTGACGGAGTCGGGCCGGGACCTGTACGGCGCCGTCCTCACCCTGCTGACCTGGGGCGACCGCCACCGCTCCGAAGGCAGCCCGCCCCTGATCCCGGTGCACGACGCCTGCGGCAGGCCGGCCGACCCACGCGTGACGTGCGGGCACTGCGGCGAGGAGCTGACTCCGGAGACGGTGACTCACACGCCGGGCCCCGGCGGACGGACGGCACCGGGGACGGCGCTGGTGCACACGGTCCTGGCCGAGGGCTGAGCCTCAGCCGCGCGGAAGCACCGTCGAGAGCACACCCGGCAGCGGATACCAGTCGGACGAGACGATGCTGGCGTGGCCCCGGGCGAGCAGCGCGACCCGCTCCCTGGCCTGCGCCTCGGTCGGATTGACGGCGTCGATGGCCGGGGCGACGTTGTGGGCGTCGGACATGACGACGAGATAGCGCCGATCGGCGTACCACCGCGTGTCGATGCCGCCGCCCGCGTACGCGGAAGCGTCCCCGTCGAACAGCACGAACCAGGGCCTGATCGCCGCGTCCGCGTACCGCCCGCGCGGATCGCCCGCCTCGGCGCCGAGCACGGCGGGGAACGCCGCGGCCTCGCCCAGGCGCCCCGCCGCAGCGAGGTCCCGCAGATGGGTGGCGTACTCACGGTCGGTCCACAGGGTGTCCGCAGGGTTGCCCTGCTCGACGGTGCCGGGGATGAGCTCGACGATGAACTTCCCCGCCAGCGCGCTCCGTTGGGGCCAGCCGTCGCTGCGTACGGCGTCGTCGAGGGTGGCGTGGCCGCCGACGAGCTCGCCGGGCCGGTAGACGGCGTCGCCGAGCTTGCTCTTGAGCAGGGCGTCGAGATCGGCGGGCCCGCGCCCGTTCCTCGCCTGGAAGCCGTCCTTCAGCTCGACCTTCACCAGGATCGGCCGGTGCCCCGGGTGGGCGTCGTGCCAGCTCTTCATGTCCGCGAGGCAGCCGGCGAGGCTCTGGTTGCGCGCCTTGGTGCGCAGTTCGGCCGGGCTCGCGGCGTTCTCGCAGTTGTTGTCGTTGCCGACCGGGTTGCTGTGCGAGACCCGCCAGCCGCTGCCGAACACATTGGTCCATACGTCGAGTTCGAGCATCCCCGCGCCTGAGTCGAGCGCGTCGGCGAAGTAGGGGTACTTCGCCTTCTCGTACGCGTTGTGGACGCCGACGCCGGTGGTGGAGGAGTACGGAGCGCCGGGCGCCGGATCACCGGCGGCGTGGGCGTTGCCGCCGGTGGCGCCGAACGCGAGGGCTCCCGCCGCCGCGACCGCCACCGCGAGCCCTGCCCCGCTCACCCGTGCCGTCATGCCCACCGTCCTCCGCCGCCGAAGCTCCGGTCAAGTCTTCGACAACGTAAGGGAGTTGAGTGTCCATTGGGAAGACGGCGGCTTACGGGACGCATCCGGGAGGGGAGAGATATTCAGCCGCGGTGCCGGCGGGCGCGGGCGGAAGGCGTCACCGTTCCGCTACTGTCTGCCACCGTAATCAATTGATCTACGCCCCCACAGAACTTCACCGAACCCCGTAGACCTCCTAGATCTCCGCAGAACTCCGCAGAACTCCGCAGAACTCCGCAGAAAGGGATCCCACCGCCATGCCGCTCACCCTCTCCCGTATCTCCCGCACCCGGATCGCGGTGACCGCCGCGGCGACCGCGGTCCTCGCGGTCGGCGCCCCGGCGGCGTACGCGTCGCTGGACGGATCCGACACGCGCGCCCGGACAGCGACGACGGCAAGCACGGCGACGGTGGCCCGCGGCGACGCCTACACCGAGACCCGGCTCTTCTTCGGCACGGAACGCCCCGACGGCGGCCCCGACGTGACCGACGAGCAGTTCATGGCGTTCATCGACGACGAGGTGACGCCGTCGTTCCCCGACGGTCTGACCGTGCAGGACGGCCGCGGCCAGTGGCGCGACTCGAACGGCAAGATCGAGCGGGAGCGTTCGTACGAGCTGATCCTGCTGTATCCGACGAGCGAGGCGCGCAAGCGTGACCCGCAGATCGAGGAGATCCGCTCGGACTACGAGAAGCAGTACGCGCAGGATTCGGTGGCCCGCCTCGACGACCGGGCCCGCGTGGACTTCTGACGGGGGCGGCCGCTCCGAGGGCGGTGCGTGTCAGGCCACGGTCGCGAGCACCACGCAGGCCGTCGGGGTGCCGACGAGGCGTTCCAGGGCGGCCGCCACCTTCTCCGAGCCGGCGGAGTGCCGTGCCAGGGCGGGGAGTTCGGCGGCCGCCAGGTCGATCGCAGCCTGGACTCTGCTCCCGATCAAACGGTAGGCCCGTTCTTGGAGAGAAAGGGATGTACGCGTTTCCCTGATGTGAGGCTTCGATGTGATGCTGGGTGTGATCACTGAGGAGAGAGACCAGCGTGGACGAGGGGGGCGGCCGACCCCAAGCTGCTCGCCGCTACCCGTTCCGCACCTCCCCGATCGACCCGCTCTGGATCACTATTCCGCCGTGCACATTCCCGCTGAGGTTGTTGTACACATCGCCGCGCCGCTCACCCTCAGAGCCGCTGGGCGTCAACTCATCAAGAAGCGAACGCAGTTCAGCGGCCGCCGCCGGATCAGCCCGCAGCGTGCGCCGCATCCGCCCGCGCCATTCGGCCAGCACATCCGCCTCGGCCTCGGCATCCGAGCTGTCCCGCGCGGCGGCCAGCTCGGCACGCGCCTCCTCCAGTTCCCCGGCGACGACGTCCTCTTCCCCCGCACGCCCCCGCGAGAAGAACCCGGCGACCCGGTCCCGCACCTGGCCCCAGCCGTCGGTCACCATCCCCTGCACGAGCGCCGTCGCCCCCGCCGCCGCCAACGCGGTCAACTCAGCGTCCACCAGGCCCCCTCGTCCCATCACGCGCGTCACCACGCGTCCCGATTCCGTGCTTCACGGTAACGCCCGCCACCGACAATTCGCTGGCGGACAAGGGACGACCGGCCTCAGGCTGGCGACCATGAACGGCACCGACAACCTCACCACCGCACCCCCGAGCCACCAGATCCGCGCCCTGCACACGGACACGACCGTCACCGTCTACCAGGCGTACGCACCCGCGCTCGGCGAGGCCGCGGCGCGCACCGGACGGTTCCCCGCCGCCTGGAAGCGGGACCGGATGACGTGGATCAAGCCGTCCTTCCTCTGGATGATGTACCGCTGCGGCTGGGCCACCAAGGAGGATCAGCAGACCGTCCTGGCCGTCGAGATCACCCGCGAGGGCTTCGAGTGGGCCCTGCGCCACGCCTGCCTCTCGCACTACGCGCACGGGGTGCACGCCGACGCCGCCGCCTGGAAGCGTGAACTGAAGCAGGCGCCCACCCGAGTCCAGTGGGA
>NZ_JBHYIG010000250.1:0-14857 GCF_042740015.1 Streptomyces sp. NPDC059037 | reverse complement strand
GCCTGCGGATCGGTATCGCCTGGGGCATCTGGGGGGGGCGGATTCGCTGTGCCGGTGCCGCCCGTCCGGCCATTGAGCCGTCACTCGGCCGGAGCTCTTTCAGCCCGTCCGGCGTTTGAGGACGAACTCGGCGAAGCCGGTGATCGACGGTCACTGCACCCCCGGGCTCCTCCCAGGGCCGCCTCACCCCGGCGTCAGCCGATACGCATCCAACGCCAGCGTCATCTCCATCAGATCCCGAGGCCGGGCCAACGACCGCGAGGTCAGCTGCTCCAACCGCCGCAAGCGGTTGAACACCGTGTTCCGGTGGCAGTACAGACGCCCGGCCGCCCGCCCGGCGGACCCCTCGCACACCAGCCACGCGTCCAGCGTCTCAAGCAGCACCGCCCGATCCCCCGGTTCGAGGGCGAGCACCTCCCCGAGCACGTCGGACACCAGGCGCCCCGCCAGCTCCGGCTGGCTCACCACAAGCGCCGTCGGCATCCGCTGATCCAGTCGTACGATCCCGCTCGCGTCCGGCGGGCACGTCCGCAGGGCCAGTTCCGCGAGCCGCCGCGCGTGGCCGAGCTCGGCGAGGCCCGCCACCACGGGGCTGATCCCGCCGGGACCGGGGCAGCGCCCGTCCAGCGCGGTGGCCAGCGCGTCAAGGCCCTCCTCCGCGCCCAGCGCGACCACCCCCACCTCCCGGTCCGCCCGCATCCGCCAGACGAAACGGAACCCGGCCTGCTGGATCTGCCGGTGGAACGCCGCACGCCCGTCCCGCCGCTCGGCCCGCAGCACCACCACCGCGTACGGCCCCCGCTCCGGCAGATCAAGACCCGCGGCCACCCGCGCGGCGAGCCCGGGAGCGGACTGGCCCTCCAGAAGCGCGTCGAGCAGCGCCTGCAGCTGCTCGTCGGTGCGCCGCCGCAGCTCCATCTCCGTCGCCCGGTACGCGTCGGACGCGGCCGCCGCCTGCGCGTCCACCGCCGACCACACCATCGTCGCCGAGCGCATCAGGACCGCGAGGCGTTCCGGGTCCTGCCCGGCCGTGCCTTCCAGGAGCGCGTCCCAGACCAGATAGCCCGCGTTGCGGTACGAGTGCACCACCAGGTCGAGCGGCAGGCCCTGCTGCGCCCGCCGCCGCCCCGCCTCCTCGGCGTACTCCAGATCGCGGCGCGGCGACGCGCGCGGCGCCGAGATCGTCTCGATGCCGATCCGCATCGCCTCCTCGGCGTCCTGCCACTGCTGGTCGTACGGAAGCACCCGCGCGTACACCGGGGAGTGCTCGGAGAGCTGCCGCAGATGTTCGTCCACCAGCTCGGGGATGCGGGGCAGCAGCGCCCTGCACGCCTCCTCGAGCACCTTCCAGTCGTGACCCGTCCGAGGCCTGCGCCCGCTCACGGTGTTCCCCCTCGCCGCCGCCCGTAGCCCCTCTTGGAGCGGAGGATGCCACCGCCCGGCCGCCCCCGGCAGGCCCCTGACACGGGGTGTTGTGCCCGTGCACAACCGGCGGGCGATCCCGCTGGTCACCCGCAGCGATTCGGCCACGGGCCGTGGACGGGCGTCCCGCGCGGTGCTGGGGTGAGCGCCACGCGCAGGGCGGGCGGAGAGCAGGGGGTCCCAGGTGGGTGGTTCCGGACTCGTGGTGCGGGACGCGTCGGTCGGATACGGGCCGGTGCGCGCGCTGCGGCAGGTGTCGATCGAGGTACCGGACGGTGCCGTCGTCGCCGTGCTCGGCGGCAACGGCGCGGGCAAGTCGACGCTCCTGCGCGCCATTTCGCGCACCCTCTCCTTCCACCGAGGGGCGCTCACCTCGGGCTCGGTCCACTTCGGCGGGCGGCGCGTCGACGGGTGGTCCGCGGACCGGGTCGTGGCCGCCGGGGTCTCCCAAGTGCCGGAAGGCAGACGGGTGTTCGCGCGGATGACGGTCGCGGACAATCTGCGGGCGGGCGCGCTGGGCTCCGCCGGAAGCCGGGCGGCGAAGGCCACCGCCCTGAGCCGCGTCCACGAACTCTTCCCGGTGCTCGCCGAGCGCGCAGGCCAGCGCGCCGGTCTCCTCTCGGGCGGCGAGCAGCAGATGCTGGCGGTGGCCAGGGCCCTGATGGCATCGCCGAAGCTGCTGCTCCTCGACGAACCGTCCCTCGGACTCGCCCCGTTGATGGCCGCCCGCATCGCCGAAACCGTCCAGGAGATCAACGCCCAGGGCACCTCGGTCCTGCTGGTCGAGCAGAACGCCGCGCTCGCCCTGCGCCTCGCATCCCATGCGTACGTCCTGGACGTCGGCGAAGTGGCGCTCGCGGGCCCCGCGGACGACCTGGCCGCATCCGACGAGGTGCGCCGCCGCTATCTCGGCGTGGTCGACGAGACCGCGGCGGACGACGCGTCGCGCGGCGTCGGCGCGCTCCCGGTGCTCGGGCGATGGGCGGGCCGACGATGAGCGAAGACCGTCCGGCGGCCGACGCGCCGCCCCTCGCGGCGGACGTACCGCCGCTGGACGTAAGGGAGTTGACCGTGCGCTTCGCGGGTCTCACCGCGCTCGACGCCGTCAGCTTCACGGTCAGGCCCGGCACCGTGCACGCCGTCATCGGACCCAACGGCGCGGGCAAGTCCACCTGCTTCAACGTCCTGTCCGGGGTGTACCGCGCCACCGGCGGCACCGTCCGCTTCGGGGAGCACGAGCTGACGGCCATGGCGCCGCACCGCATCGCCGATCTGGGCGTCGCGCGGATCTTCCAGAACCTCGCGCTGCCGCCGCGCGCCACCGTCGCCGACAGCCTGATGCTGGGCCGCCACCGGCTCACCCGCACCGGCTTCGTGGCAGCGGGGCTGCGCCTGCCGTCGGCCGCCCGCGAGGAGCGTCTGCACCGCGAACGGGTCCGGGAGATCGCCGCGTTCGTCGGCATCGAGCGTCAACTCGAAGCGCCTGCGGGCTCGTTGCCCTACGGGCAGCAGAAGCTCGCCGAACTCGCCCGCGCCCTGTGCATGGAACCCCGGCTGCTGCTTCTCGACGAACCCGTGGCGGGGATGACCGCGGACGAGCGGCGCCGCACCGCCGCCGTCATCGCCGGCGTACGCGACAGCCTCGGCATCTCGATCGTCCTGGTGGAACACGACATGGGGGTGGTGATGCGGCTCGCGGACGCGGTGACCGTACTGGACTTCGGACGCCGCATCGCCGACGGCACCCCGGCGGACGTACAGAACGACCCGGCGGTCGTGCGGGCCTACCTGGGGGAGGGCACCCGGTGACCACCTTCGTCGAACTCCTCCTCAACGGCCTCTCGATGGGCTCCGTCTACGCCCTGATCGCCCTCGGCTTCGTCGTCATCTTCCGCGCCACCGAAGTGGTGAACTTCGCGCACGCCTCGCTGCTTCTGGCGGGCGGCTACATCACCGCGTCGCTCCACGACGACATCGGCTTCTGGTCGGCGCTGCTCGTCGGCATCGCGGGCGCCGCGGTGGTCGGCGCCGCCGTCGAGTTCCTCGTCATGCGCCGCTACCGGGGCGCCGACCACAGTGTGCTCGCCATCGTCACCATCGGCGTCGACATCCTGCTCACCACCGAACTCACCCGGCGCCTCGGCACCGACGTGCTCGCGCTCGGCGACCCGTGGGGCGACTCCGTGCTCACGGTGGGGTCGATCTCCCTCGCCCACACGAGGATCGCAGCGTTCGTCGCCGCGGCCCTCCTCATCGCCGTCTTCCTGCTCGCCTTCCGGTACACCTCCTGGGGCGTGGCGATGCGCGCCGCCGCCGAGAGCCCGGAGACCGCCGCGCTGATGGGCGTACGGCTCGGCAGGGTCTCGCTCGGCGCGTGGGCCGTGGCGGGCGGGCTCGCCGCCGTGGCCGCGCTCTTCCTCACCGTCTTCCCGACCCCCGGGCTCGAACGGGCCACATCGCTCGCCGCGTTGAAGGCGTTCCCCGCAGCGATCCTCGGCGGCCTCGACTCCACCACGGGGGCTCTGGTCGGCGGCATCGTGGTGGGCGTGACGGAGTCGCTCGCCACCGGATACCAGAGCGAACTCACCTTCCTGGGCCGGGGGTTGGGCGATCTGGCGCCCTATCTCGTCATGACCGTCATCCTCCTCATCCGGCCCGCCGGACTCTTCGGCACGAAGGAGCTCGCCCGTGTCTGAAGTCCTGGCCCGCGGCCGTGAGTTGCGCTCCCGCAGTTGTACGGCACTGCGCAGCCCCCGGGCCTACGTCTGGGCCGCGGGGGCGGTGCTCCTGCTCGCCCTGCCCTTCTACCTCGACCGGTTCTGGCTGCAGGCGGGGCTCTTCGCCATGGCGGCCGCGATCGGCGCGATCGGCATCAACCTGCTCACCGGCGCGACCGGCCAACTCTCCATGGGGCACGCCTTCTTCCTCGCCATCGGCGCGTACGGATACTGCGTCCTTGCGGGGGACGGCGAGGGCGGCCTGACCGGGCTCGGCCTGCCGACCTGGATCGCCGCCGCGCTCGCCGTCGCCATCGCGGGCCTGGCGGGCGGGCTCTTCAGCCCCATCGCGGGACGCCTGCGCGGCGCGTACCTCGGCATCGCGACCCTCGCGCTGATCTTCATCGGGCAGCATGTGCTCTTCAACGCCCATGATCTGACGGGCGGTTCCAACGGCCGCGACGTACCGCCCCTGAGTCTCTTCGGGATCACCTTCGACGACAGTGAACTCGTCGTCGCCGCCGTGCCGTTCGGGGCATCGGAGAAGCTCTGGTACGCGGGGCTCGTCCTCCTCGTCGGCTGCGGACTCTTCGCCCGCGGCGTGCTGCGCGGACGCCCAGGGCGCGCCATGAACGCCATCCGCGACCACCGCATCGCCGCGGGCGTCATCGGCGTGCCCGTCGCCCGCTACCGGGCCGGTGTCTTCGTCCTGTCGTCGATGTACGCGGGCCTGGCCGGGGTGCTGCTCGCCCTGGTCTTCCAGCGCACCGTGCCGGACTACTTCGGCATGACGCTGTCCCTCGAATACCTCGCCATGATCGTCATCGGCGGCCTCGGCTCGGTCGCGGGCGCGGTGGCCGGTGCCGCCGTGGTGTCCCTGCTGCCCCAGCTCCTGACCCGCTACAGCGACGCGCTGCCGCTGGTCTCGGCCCCCGGCACCGGCGGGATCACACCGGGTGAGGCGTCCCGGTACCTGTACGGCGCCGCCGTCGTGGCGGTGGTCCTTTTCCTGCCCGGCGGCCTTGCCGGCATCGCCGCCCGGCGCTCCAGGCCGAGGTCAGGCCGGGCTTCAGTGGAATCAGGGGAGGAACGATGAGTTCACGCACACGGAAGCGGGCCACCGCGGCGGTCACGGCGCTCGCCGCGCTGCTGGCCCTGGCGGCCTGCAGCTCCAAGGCGAACGACGACGACGGCGACAAGAAGGGCGCGGGCGGGGTCAAGACCGGCGACGGCATCTCCGGGAAGACGATCAACCTCGGCGTGCTCACCGACATGACCGGCGTCTACGCGACCCTCGGCAAGAGCGTCACCCAGGCCCAGCAGCTCTACGTCAAGCAGACCAACGCCGACGGCGGCATCTGCGGCTACAAGCTGAAGCTGACCGTCCGCGACCACGGCTACGACCCCCAGAAGGCGGTCGCCGCGTACACCGAACTGGAGCCGGACGTCCTCGGCTTCGCCCAGTTCATCGGCTCGCCCTTCGTCGCCGCCGTCAAACAACGCGTCGACGGCAACAAGGGCCTTGTCCTGCCGCAGGCCTGGTCGGCGAATCTGCTCGGCAGCCCGTATGTGCGGGTGGTCGGCTCGACGTACGACCTGGAGACGATCAACGCGATCGACTTCCTGATGAAGGAGAAGGGCCTCAAGAAGGGCGACAAGCTCGGCCATGTCTACTTCGAGGGCGACTACGGCGAGAGCGCCCTGAAGGGCTCCCGGCACATGGCGAAGGAGGCGGGCCTCACCGTCGTCGAGCAGAAGATCAAGCCGACCGACAACGACATGACGGCGCAGGTGTCCGCCCTGAAGAAGGCCGGCGTCAAGGGCATCGTCATCAGCGCGGGTCCCCGGCAGGCGGCCTCGCTGGTGGGTGTCGCCGCGGCCGGGAAGTTCGACGTCCCGATCATCGGCAACAACTCGGCGTTCTCGCCCCAGCTCCTGGGTACCCAGGCGGGCCCGGCCCTCGCGAAGAACTACTACGTGGCATCGCCGACCCTTCCGATCGGCGCGGACACGGCAGCGGCGAAGAAGCTGGTCGCCGACTACAAGGCGGCCTACCCCAAGGACGCCCTCGACAACGGCGTGACGGCGGGCTGGACCGCGGCCTCCGTCTTCGGCGAGGCGCTGAAGAAGGCGTGCGAGAGCAAGGACCTCACCCGTGAGGGCGTCGACAAGGCGCTTCTGACCATCGACGCGTACGACACGGGATTCGGCGTCACACAGAACTTCACCGACCCCAAGTCCCCGTCCTCCAAGGAGAGCGTGATCCTGCGCCCCGACAAGAGCGCGACGGGCGGCATGACGGTCGTCCGCGAACCGGGCGCTTCGGAGGCGGCCGAGGGATACACGCCGGGGGCGTGAGCAGCGGCTCGACGAGGCAGGGGCTGCACTGGTCAGGCCTTGATCTTCCCCAACCCCGTGAGGACGAACTCGGCGAAGCCGGTGATCGACGGTACGCAAAGGGGGCCTGAACCAAACGGTTCAGGCCCCCAAAGCACGGTTCAAGCGCCGCTACGGCAACTGCGCCGCCCGCGCTTCCCTCCGGTTGTCCCGGAAGTTGTTCACCCGGCGAGCCGTCGCGAAGAGGGGAATCACCGCGCCCAGGACCAGCTGCAGCGCACACCCCGTCTGGAGGAGCAGCTGACCGCCCGGTGCCTCGAAGGCCCACGCGGCGAGGAGTCCCATCGCCGCGACGATCCACGCCAGCATCGCCACCGCCAGCGGCCCCCGCGGCTTCGGGTACTCGACCCGGCTCACCATGAGCCACGCCGTACCGATGATCGCGAGCAGCGTCGCCACGAACGGCAGCTCAAGCAGCACGATCGAGACGACCGTCAGCGCGCCGAACGGCGAGGGCATGCCCTGGAAGGTGCCGTCCTTCACGGTCACGCACGAGAACCGCGCAAGCCGCAGCACCACCGCCAACAGCACCACGATCGCTCCGACCGCGGCCACTCTCTGGTGCGCGTCGTCCGCGACCATGCCGTAGACCAGGACGAAGTACGCCGGCGCCAGACCGAAGCTGATCAGGTCCGACAGGTTGTCCAGCTCCGCGCCCATCGGCGAGGACCGCAGCTTTCGCGCCACGAGCCCGTCGAAGAGGTCGAAGACGGCCGCGCAGAGCATCAGGATCACGGCGGTCGCGGCGGAGTGCCGCGCCATGCCGCTTTCGGTGCTTCCCTGCACGTACGGGATGAGGATGCCCGTGGTGGTGAAGTACACCGCCATGAACCCGCACGTGGCATTACCGAGCGTGAGGGTGTCCGCTATTGAGAGGCGGAGTGAGAGAGGCATCTCCTCGTCCGCCTCGTCCTCCGCGGCCTCGGGAACCCAGCCGGCCTGTGTCTCAGGATCAACCACGGTCAATTCGAGTCACCCCAGCCACGGTCTTCTGACCGACCTCGACGTCCACTTCGACACCCTCGGGGAGGTAGATGTCGACGCGGGAGCCGAACCGGATCAGGCCGATGCGCTCGCCCTGCTCGACCTTCGTGCCCTGCGGCACGTAAGGAACGATGCGCCGCGCGACCGCGCCCGCGATCTGGATCATCTCGATGTCACCGAGCTCGGTGTCGAAGTGCCAGACAACGCGCTCGTTGTTCTCGCTCTCCTTGTTGAACGCCGGGACGAACCCGCCGGGGATGTGCTCCACGGACGTCACCGTGCCCGCGAGGGGCGCGCGGTTGACGTGGACGTTCAGCGGGCTCATGAAGATCGCGACGCGGGTGCGTCCGTCCTTCCACGGCATGATGCTCTGCACCACACCGTCGGCCGGCGAGATGACCCGGCCCTGGGAGATCTCGCGCTCGGGGTCGCGGAAGAACCACAGCATGCCCGCAGCGAGCGCGGTGGTCGGTACGGCGACGGCCGCGGCGCCCTTGGAGCGACGCGCGCGGACGAGGCTGATTGCCGCGGTGGCGACGGTCGGCAGGAGCCACGGCGATGCTCCGCGCGCAAGACGACCCTTGAGGATGCCATCGCGTGGTGCAGAGGTTTGGCTGTGGGGCATGGATGACCTTCGTAGCGGATGATGCCGCGCAGTTGACGGGGGGACGGCGGCTTTTCCGGGATGCTATCGGTTGCGAGCCACAACTGGGCAAGCCAGGAAGCTGAGTCGACGGCCGAAGAGTGTTGACAGGGTGTGATCTTCTTCTCGACCAAAACACCCCAAATCAGACATCTAGCCCTGGAATCGATACTCTTCGAGCAGTCGCCGACCAATGATCATTTTCTGGATTTCGGCGGTACCTTCACCGATCAGCAGCATCGGAGCCTCACGGTAGAGGCGCTCGATCTCGTACTCCTTCGAGAAGCCGTAACCGCCATGAATCCGGAACGCGTCCTCTACGACTTCTTTGCAGTATTCGGACGCGAGGTACTTCGCCATCCCTGCTTCGAGGTCATTTCGTTCCCCGGAGTCCTTTTTGCGTGCTGCGTTCACCATCATCGCATGGGCGGCCTCGACCTTGGTAGCCATCTCGGCCAGCTTGAACTGAATCGCCTGGTGCTGGGCGATCGCCTTGCCGAAAGTGTGGCGTTGCTGGGCATACGAGACACCCAGCTCAAATGCACGCTGTGCGACGCCGCAGCCACGCGCCGCGACATTCACGCGGCCGACTTCGACGCCGTCCATCATTTGGTAAAACCCTCGGCCGGTGACCCCGCCAAGTACGCGATTGGCCGGAATGCGCAGTCCGTCCATGATGAGTTCGGTCGTGTCGACGCCCTTGTAACCCATCTTGTCGATCTTCCCGGGGATGGTGAGGCCGGGGCGGACCTCTCCGAAACCGGGCTCCTTCTCGACGAGGAAGGTCGTCATCGACTTGTGCGGCGCCGTGCCCTCGGGGTGTCCTTCGTCACTTCGGCACAGAACGGCCACCAGAGTCGACGTTCCGCCGTTCGTCAGCCACATCTTCTGACCGTTGAGAACGTACTCGTCGCCGTCCTTGACGCCCTTGGACGTGATTGCCGACACATCGGAGCCGAGCCCCGGCTCCGACATGGAGAACGCGCCGCGCACCTCGCCGGCCGCCATCCGCGGCAGGAAGGCGTCCTTCTGCTCCTGCGTGCCGTGCTGCTTGAGCATGTAGGCCACGATGAAGTGGGTGTTGATGATGCCGGAGACCGACATCCAGCCACGCGCTATCTCCTCGACGCACAGCGCGTACGTGAGAAGCGACTCGCCCAGACCGCCGTACTCCTCCGGGATCATCAGGCCGAAGAGGCCCAACTCCTTGAGGCCGTCCACGATCTGCTGCGGGTACTCGTCGCGGTGCTCGAGTTCCGTCGCGACCGGAATGATCTCCTTGTCGACGAAGTCCCGGACGGTGGAGAGGATCTCCTGCTGGATGTCGGTGAGACCGGCGGTCTGCGCGAGTCGGCTCATGGCTACTTCTTCTCCTGGCTCTTCTTGGGGGTGTCCACCAGCTCCGGGCGGCCGGGCTGCTCGCCGCCGCGCTCCTTGATGTACGTCTCGGTGGGCACCATCACCTTGCGGCGGAACACACAGACCAGCGTGCCGTCCTGCTTGTAGCCCTTGGTCTCCACGTAGACGATCCCGCGGTCGTTCTTCGACTTCGACGGGGTCTTGTCCAGGACGGTCGTCTCGCCGTAGATCGTGTCGCCGTGGAAGGTCGGCGCCACGTGCTTGAGCGATTCGACCTCCAGGTTGGCGATCGCCTTGCCCGAGACGTCCGGCACGGACATGCCCAGGAGCAGCGAGTAGATGTAGTTGCCCACGACGACGTTCTTCCCGAAGTCGGTCGTCTTCTCCGCATAGTTGATGTCCATGTGGAGGGGGTGGTGGTTCATCGTCAGGAGGCAGAAGAGGTGGTCGTCGTACTCGGTGACCGTCTTTCCGGGCCAGTGCTTGTAGACGTCCCCGACGGTGAACTCTTCGTAGGTGCGGCCGAACTGCATGAGTCTTACGCCTCCGGGGCTTCGAACTTGGAGGTGCGGGTCATGCCGGCGGCACGCCCCTTGCCGGAGATGACCAGGGCCATCTTGCGGCTGGCCTCGTCGATCATCTCGTCGCCGAGCATCGCCGAGCCCTTCTTGCCGCCGGCCTCGGAGGTGCACCACTCGTACGCGTCCAGGATCAGCTCGGCGTGGTCGAAGTCCTCCTGGGAGGGCGAGAAGACCTCGTTGGCCGCCTCGACCTGACCGGGGTGCAGCACCCACTTGCCGTCGAAGCCGAGCGCCGCGGCGCGGTTGGCGACCTCGCGGTAGCCGTCGACGTTCTTGATCTGCAGGTAAGGGCCGTCGATCGCCTGGAGGTTGTTGGCGCGGGCGGCCATCAGGATCTTCATCAGGATGAAGTGGTAGGCGTCGGCGGGGTAGCCGGGCGGCTGCTCGCCGACGACCAGGGACTTCATGTTGATCGACGCCATGAAGTCGGCCGGGCCGAAGATGATCGTCTCGACGCGCGGGGAAGCCTGCGCGATCGCGTTGACGTTGTTGAGGCCCTGCGCGTTCTCGATCTGCGCCTCGATGCCGATCTTGCCGACCTCGAAGCCCATCGTCTTCTCGATCTGGGTCAGGAGCAGATCGAGCGCGACGACCTGGTCGGCCGTCTGCACCTTCGGCAGCATGATGCAGTCGAGGTTCTGGCCCGCGCCCTCGACGACCGTGACGACGTCGCGGTACGTCCACTCGGTCGTCCAGTCGTTGACGCGCACGACCCGCGTCTTGCCCGTCCAGTCGCCCTCGTTGAGGAACTTGACGATGGTGTGCCGGGCCTCCGGCTTGGCGAGCGGCGCGCAGGCGTCCTCCAGGTCGAGGAAGACCTGGTCGGCGGGGAGGCCCTGGGCCTTCTCCAGGAAGCGCGGGTTGGAGCCGGGAACCGCCAGACACGAACGGCGCGGGCGCAGGCGGTTGATGGGCGCGGTCATGCGGGGACCTCCAGAGGGTCGAGCTTGTTCGCTTTCCGGATCTCGTCGACGATACGGCCGATGATCTCGGTGATGCCGAAGTCCTTGGGGGTGAAGACGGCGGCCACACCCGCCGCCTTCAGGTCCTCGGCGTCGCTGTTGGGGATGATGCCGCCCGCGATCACGGGTATGTCGGGCGCCCCCGCCTCGCGCAGCCGCACCAGGACGTCCGGTACGAGCTGTGCGTGCGAGCCCGAGAGGATCGACAGGCCAACGGCGTGTACGTCCTCGGCGAGCGCGGCGTCGACGATCTGCTCGGGCGTGAGTCTGATGCCCTGGTAGACCACTTCGAAGCCGGCGTCACGCGCGCGTACCGCGATCTGCTCGGCGCCGTTGGAGTGCCCGTCGAGGCCCGGCTTGCCGACCAGGAAGCGGAGCTTGCCGGTGCCGAGATCGGCGGCGGTCTTGGCGACCTTGTCGCGCACGAGGGCGAGCGGTGTGCCGGCCTCGGCGGTCACGGCCACCGGAGCGCTCGAAACGCCCGTGGGGGCCCGGAACTCGCCGAAGACCTCCCGCAGGGCGCCGGACCACTCCCCGGTCGTCACGCCGGCGCGTGCGCACTCCAGGGTGGCCTCCATGAGGTTGCCCGTGCCGGCGGCGACCTCCTTGAGGCGCTCCAGGGCCTTGCAGGGGCGCGGGTGGTTGAACGGCGGCTGGTAGCGGGTGTCGCGCCAGTGCTTGAGTGCGTTCACCACGCGGTTCTCGACCGCCGGGTCGACGGTCATGATCGCGGTGTCCAGGTCCGAAGTGAGCGGGCTCGGCTCGGTCGACTCGTACACGTTGACGCCGACGATCTTCTCCTGGCCGCTCTCGATGCGGGCCCTGCGCTCGGCGTGCGAGGAGACCAGCTGCGACTTCAGGTAGCCGGACTCGACGGCGGCCATCGCGCCGCCCATCTGCTCGATGCGGTCGATCTCGGCCAGGGACTCCTCGACGAGGGACTCCACCTTGGCCTCGATGACGTGCGAGCCCTCGAAGATGTCCGCGTACTCCAGGAGGTCGCTCTCATGCGCGAGCACCTGCTGGATGCGCAGCGACCACTGCTGGTCCCACGGCCGGGGCAGACCGAGCGCCTCGTTCCAGGCGGGCAGCTGCACGGCACGCGCGCGTGCGTCCTTGGAGAGCGTGACGGCCAGCATCTCCAGGACGATGCGCTGGACGTTGTTCTCCGGCTGGGCCTCGGTCAGGCCAAGGGAGTTGACCTGCACGCCGTAGCGGAAGCGGCGCTGCTTGGGGTTGGTGATGCCGTACCGCTCGCGGGTGATCTGGTCCCAGATGCGGCCGAAGGCGCGCATCTTGCACATCTCCTCGATGAAGCGGACACCCGCGTTCACGAAGAAGGAGATACGGGCGACGACGTCACCGAACTTCTCCTCGGGGACCTGTCCCGAGTCGCGTACGGCGTCGAGCACGGCGACGGCGGTGGACATCGCGTACGCGATCTCCTGCACCGGAGTGGCCCCGGCCTCCTGCAGGTGGTAGCTGCAGATGTTGATGGGGTTCCACTTGGGGATGTTCGCCACCGTGTACGTGATCATGTCGGTGGTGAGGCGGAGGGAGGGGCCCGGCGGGAAGACGTGCGTCCCGCGCGACAGGTACTCCTTGACGATGTCGTTCTGCGTCGTCCCCTGGAGCTGCGTGATGTCCGCGCCCTGCTCCTCCGCCACCACCTGATAGAGCGCCAGGAGCCACATGGCCGTGGCGTTGATCGTCATCGAGGTGTTCATCTGCTCCAGGGGGATGTCCTGGAACAGGCGCCGCATGTCGCCGACGTGCGAGACGGGGACTCCGACCCGGCCGACCTCGCCGCGGGCGAGGATGTGGTCCGGGTCGTAGCCGGTCTGCGTGGGCAGGTCGAACGCGACCGAGAGGCCCGTCTGACCTTTGGCGAGGTTGCGCCGGTACAGCTCGTTGGACGCCTCGGCCGTGGAGTGACCGGCGTAGGTCCGCATGAGCCACGGCCGGTCCTTCTGACGCTCTGTCATGTACGAACCCTCGGCCTTCAGATGTTCCGGAAGCGGTTGATCGCGTCGATGTGCTTGGCCCGCATCTCCGGGTCGCGCACGCCGAGGCCCTCCTGGGGCGCGAGCGCGAGGACGCCGACCTTGCCCTGGTGGAGGTTGCGGTGCACGTCGTAGGCGGCCTGCCCGGTCTCTTCGAGGGAGTAGACGCGGGAGAGCGTGGGGTGGATCTTGCCCTTGGCGATCAGGCGGTTGGCCTCCCACGCCTCGCGGTAGTTGGCGAAGTGCGAGCCGACGATCTTCTTCAGGGACATCCACAGGTAGCGGTTGTCGTACTCGTGGTTGTAGCCCGAGGTCGAGGCGCAGGTGACGATCGTGCCGCCCTTGCGCGTGACGTAGACCGAGGCGCCGAAGGTCTCGCGGCCGGGGTGCTCGAAGACGATGTCCACGTCCTCGCCGCCGGTCAGCTCGCGGATGCGCTTGCCGAAGCGCTTCCACTCCTTGGGGTCCTGGGTGTGCTCGTCCTTCCAGAACTTGTAGCCTTCGGCGTTGCGGTCGATGACCGCTTCGGCGCCCATGGCCTCGCAGATGGCGGCCTTCTCCGGGCTGGAGACGACACAGATCGGGTTGGCGCCGCCGGCCAGGGCGAACTGGGTGGCGTAGGAGCCGAGGCCGCCGCTGGCGCCCCAGATCAGGACGTTGTCGCCCTGCTTCATGCCGGCGCCGTTGCGCGAGACCAGCTGGCGGTACGCGGTGGAGTTCACCAGGCCGGGCGATGCGGCCTCTTCCCAGCTCAGGTGGTCCGGCTTGGGCATCAGCTGGTTGGACTTGACCAGGGCGATCTCCGCGAGGCCGCCGAAGTTCGTCTCGAAGCCCCAGATGCGCTGCTCGGGGTCGAGCATCGTGTCGTTGTGGCCGTCGGAGGACTCAAGCTCGACGCTCAGACAGTGCGCGACGACCTCGTCGCCCGGGTTCCAGGCGTTCACGCCGGGGCCGGTGCGCAGGACGACGCCCGCGAGGTCGGAGCCGATGACGTGGTACGGCAGGTCGTGGCGCTTGGTGAGCTCGCTCAGGCGGCCGTAGCGCTCCAGGAAGCCGAAGGTCGACATCGGCTCGAAGATCGAGGTCCACACGGAGTTGTAGTTGACCGAGGAGGCCATGACGGCCACCAGGGCCTCTCCAGGGCCGAGTTCCGGCACGGGAACGTTGTCCAGGTGCAGCGACTTGCGGGGGTCCTTGTCGCGGGTCTCGAGCCCGGCGAACATGTCCGTCTCGTCCTTGTGCACGGTGATCGCGCGGTACGAGTCGGGCAGGGGGAGAGCGGCGAAGTCGGCGGACTTGGCGTCCTGCGACTGAATCGCGTCCAGGATTTCCTTCACGGTGATGCCTCCGGCGAAGTGCGGTCCCCCTCTGAGGGGAACACGCTCTTGAGGGTTACGTCGGGTGCTGCTGGTGCTTGTGAGGGTGTGCCGTCGGTTCGGCGGAGGGTGAAGCTCGGCAGCGCTTGGTGTGGCGCGGGAGGTTGCCTGTGACGCAGGCGTCCGGGCGCACGAGCCGTGGCTTGTGGGGACAGCCGGCGTACGGAAGTTCTCTGCACGCCGGCCGCCCGGACAACATCAACGTATGGCACCGCGTGCCAAGTGACAAGACACTGGGTGCCATGAGTTTTTGATAGATGATCGATCAGTGCAGGTCAGAGGGCGTGCGGGCATGGCGGAGGGGGGGGGGGGACCGGGGGGGGGCGCCCCCCCCACCCCCAGCACACACCTCTATTGAGCCGCAGCGCACTCGCCCCGCACCCCCTCCGCTGGAGAAGAGCACCAGAAACATA
>NZ_JBHYIG010000249.1:0-14879 GCF_042740015.1 Streptomyces sp. NPDC059037 | reverse complement strand
GCGGCCGGTGGGGCCCCTTTTCGTACGCGTCAGACCACGCGTCAGACCACGCGTCAGACCACCTGGTGCAGCCACCGCACCGGCGCGCCCTCGCCCGCGTACCGGAAGGGCTCAAGCTCGTCGTCCCAGGGTTTGCCGAGGAGCTTGGCGAGTTCGGCCTCCAGGTCGCTCTCGCCCTGCTGGGAGCGGGCCAGGGCGGCGCGCAGCCGGTCCTCCGGGATCAGGATGTCGCCGTGGATGCCGGTGACGGCGTGGAAGATGCCCAGTTCGGGTGTGGCGCTGTAGCGCTCGCCCTCGGCCGTGGCGCACGGCTCGGACGTGACCTCGAAGCGCAGCAGATCCCAGCCGCGCAGCGCGGACGCCAGTTTGGACGCGGTGCCCACCGAGCCCCGCCAGGAGAACTCGGATCTCCAGCTGCCGGGCGCCGCGGGCTGCCGGATCCAGTCGAGGTTGACGCGCGCGCCGAGCACGCCCGCGACTGCCCATTCGACGTGCGGACACAGCGCGCGGGGCGCGGAGTGCACGTACAGAACTCCACGTGTCGTCACCGGGACCTCCAGTGTGGGTCGAGGTTCGCCTTCCCCAGCGGCCTCGCGCCCGTGCCGAGCGTTGTTCCCTGAATTCGAGAAACTCCCGAAAACGGGACAGATGTGACGTGATGTAATTTAGCGGAACCGCGAGAAGAGGGTGCCACTGGGTGGCGAGGCTACCGTGCGGCGGCGCAAGGAGTGTGACGTACCGTCGGTCCCAAAGCCAGGAATCGCCCACCATTCACCCGACGGGGCGCCATATCGCTCAGTTCGCGTACGCGGACCACAGATACGCCGACGACAGAGGGGACCTGGGGATGCGGAACCGAAGGCACCGCACACGTGCCGCCGTCGCCACCGCGACGGCGGTTCTTCTCGGCGCCACCGCCCTGACCGCGTGCGACGCCCAGGGCGGCGCGTCTCCCGCCCCCAACGGCCCGTCGGCGCACAAGAAACCGAAGCCCAAGCCGACCCCCACGTGGGACTCGACGCCGCGCTCCATCGCCGCGGTCGGCGACTCCATCACCCGCGGCTTCGACGCCTGCTCGGTGCTCTCCGACTGCCCCGAGGCCTCCTGGGCGACCGGCACGGACTCCGAGGTGCAGAGCCTGGCGACCCGGCTGCTCGGGAGGGACCGGGCCGCCGAGCGCAGCTGGAACCACGCGAAGACGGGCGCCCGGATGGCGGATGTGCCCGGACAGCTGGAGGAGGCCGCGGCCGAGCGCCCCGAGCTGATCACGGTGATGGCGGGCGCGAACGACGCCTGCCGCACGTCGGCGGAGGCGATGACGCCGGTCGCCGATTTCCGCGCCGACTTCGAGGAGGCGATGCGTACGCTGCGGCGCGAGCTGCCCAAGACGCAGGTGTACGTCGCCTCCGTGCCGGATCTGAAGCGGCTCTGGTCCCAGGGGCGGACCAACCCGCTGGGCAAGCAGGTGTGGAAGCTGGGCATCTGCTCCTCGATGCTGGCGGATCCGGACGCGGTGGACGCGAAGGCGACGCAGCGCAGGGACACGGTGCAGGACCGCGTGGTCGCGTACAACGACGTGCTCAAGGACGTGTGCGCGAAGGATCTGCGCTGCCGGTACGACGGCGGGGCGGTCTTCGACTTCCGCTTCGACGGCGACCAGTTGAGCCACTGGGACTGGTTCCACCCCAGCAAGGACGGGCAGTCGCGGCTCGCGGAGATGGCCTACCGGCAGGTGAAGGCCAAGAACCCCGCCAAGAATCCGGCCGAGGATCCCGCCGGGTGACGCGGCGCGGCCCGGCGTAGGGTCGCGATCATGCGCAGTGAACTCTTCGGGACGCTCCCCGACGGCACGCCCGTCCATCGCTGGACCCTGGAAAGGGGCGGGGTACGGGTACGCGTCCTGACGTACGGCGGGATCATCCAGTCGGCGGAAGTTCCGGACCGGTCGGGGCGGAGCGGGGCGGTGGCGCTCGGGTTCGACGATCTTCAGGGGTACGTCGACCATCCCGGCCCCTACTTCGGCGCGCTGGTCGGCAGGTACGCGAACCGGGTCGCCGGGGGTTCCTTCGAACTCGACGGCCGTACGTACCGCCTGGCGCGGAACAACGGGTCCAACGCGCTGCACGGCGGGGACGCCGGGTTCGACAAGCGGGTGTGGGAGGCGGCGGAGGTCGAGCACGGGGTGCGGCTCTCCCGGGTGAGTCCGGACGGCGAGGAGGGGTATCCGGGGCGGCTCGCGGTCTCGGTGACGTACTCGCTGGACGAGGCGGGCGGGCTGCGGATCGCCTACCGCGCGACGACGGACGCGGCGACGGTCGTGAACCTCACCAACCACACGTACTGGAATCTGGCCGGGGCCGGCAGCGGTGGCGCCGGCGGGCACGAGGTGCGGATCGCGGCGGCGCGCGTCACGCCGACGGACGGGGCGCAGATTCCCACGGGGGCGTACGAGGAGGTCGACGGGACGCGGTTCGACTTCCGGGCGGCGCGGAAGGCCGGGGCCGGCTTCGACCACAACTACGTGCTGGACAAGGGGGTCACCGCGGAGCCGGTCGAGGCGGCGGAGCTGAGCGATCCGGCGTCGGGGCGTGTGCTGACCGTGGCGACGACGGAGCCGGGCCTTCAGCTGTACACGGCGGACCACTTCGACGCGGGGCTGCCGTTCGCGCCGGGGGACGGGATCGCCCTGGAGACACAGCACTTCCCTGACTCCCCCAACCGGCCGGAGTTCCCGAGCACGGTGCTGCGGCCGGGTGGGGTGTACGAGTCGGAGACGGTGTACGGGTTCTCGGTGCGCTGAGCGGGATCTTGACGCGCTGAGAGACTTCTCAGCCGCTCTCGCCGCGCATCGTCCTGCCCGCCTTGGCGAGCAGCGTCACCGCGCCCAGGCAGATCAGCGTGAAGACCGCCGCGACGGCCTTGGTGTCCCAGCCGCCGCCGCGGAACGTGACGATGATGCCGAGGAGCAGCAGCACCGAGTAGAGCGACTGGCCGACCCTGGCTCCCGCGGGGATCACCCGTAGGAGCTGCGGGATGGTGGAGGCGGCGGCGAGTGCCTGGCCGAGCGGGATGGCCGCGCCGAGCATCAGGGCGCCGAAGCCGAACGAGTTGCCGTAGGCGCCCCAGCCGGCGCCCGCGACGAGCAGGAACACGGCGACGGCCAGCGAGAGCAGGGCGAGCAGGCCGTTGAGATACGCCGCGAGCGTGGCCGCCTTGCGGGCGCTCTGGAGATGGGCGACCGGGGAGCGCCAGGCGTCCGCGGTGATCGAACGGAGCTGCCGCTTCATGGCGTTCATCTTGAGGAACGAGATGACGCCGACCACGAAGCCGACGATGCCGACGGGTACGGCCGCGAAGCCCAGCGGCTTCTCGGTGATGCCGAAGTGGGCGCCGCCGAAGGTGAGCGGGATGCCGACGAAGAGCGCGAGCACGAACGCCTTCGTGGTGTTCTGGATGCGCAGGACCAGGTCGCGCTGCTCGGGGCTGAGACCGGGCGCGGGCGCCATCATGCCGTCGCCCACGGCTTGTTGGCCCTGCTGGGGCGGGTGCTGCTGATACTGCTGCTGCGGTGGGAACTGCTGGTACTGCTGCTGCGGCGGGTACTGCTGATACTGCTGCTGAGGCGGGTACGGCTGGCCCTGCTGGGGCGGATAGGGCTGCGGCGGGTATGGCTGACCCTGCTGACCTGGGTACATGTGTTTCTCCCCCGAACGTGCTGTTGTCGGCCCGCGAGTCTGCCACAACCGCACAGCACGCCACGGGCCCCGGGGGTACCGCCCCGGGGCCCGCACCGATCCACCGCCGAACCGTCACACGACGATCAACTCGCTCAGGCGGCGGTCGGCGATCGAGCGGCCCGCCTGCACTTCGTACGAACCACTTTGGCGAGCCCAGGAGTTGGCGGCCTCGTCCCAGATCTCGAAGGAGCGGGGCGGGATGTCGACCCGCACCTCCACGCTCTCGCCGGGCGCGGCTTCGACGCCCGCGAACCCGGCGAGCCAGCGGACCGGTCGGTCGCCGTCGTGCGCGGCCGGCGCCAGATAGACCTGGACGACCTCACGGCCCGCGCGCCTGCCGGAGTTGCGGACGCGGACCGTGGCCGTCGTGCCCTCCACGGTGAGCGACTCGTACGTCCAGTCGGTGTAGCCGAGGCCGTGGCCGAAGGCGTACGAAGGGGTTCTGCCCTCCTTCTCCCAGGCGCGGTAGCCGATGAACACGCCCTCGGAGTAGGCGAGTTGGCCGTCGGCCGGGGTCACCGCGGTGACCGGTGCGTCCGTGAGGGTGCCCCATGTCGTGGGGAGGCGGCCGCCCGGCTCCTCGTCGCCGGTGAGGACGTCCGCGAGCGCCGCGCCGCCCTCCTGTCCGGGGAACCAGCCGAGGAGGACCGCGGCGACCTCGTCGCGCCACGGAAGTTCCACCGGGGAACCGGAGTTGACGACCACGACCGTCCGCGGGTTCGCCGCGGCCACGGCCCGCACCAGGTCGTCCTGGCGGCCCGGCAGCCGCAGGTCCTGCCGGTCGAAGCCCTCGGACTCGACCCGCTCGGTGGTGGCGACGACCACGACCGCCGTGTCGGCGCCCCTGGCGGCCCGGACCGCCTCGGCGATCAGCTCGTCGGGGTCGCGCCGCGGCCCGAGGTGGACGAAGGAGAACATGACGCCGGGCAGTGGCGGGGCGTACCCCTTGTCGAGGCCGTGGTGGAGGGAGACCTCGACCGTCTCACCGGCCGTCAGGTTCACCTTGGCGCGCTCGACCGGTGAGCCGAAGAACGCCTCGAAGGGGTCGGATTCGGCCCCCATCTCCTGCTCGCCGTCGAAGACGACCTCGCCGGCGACGGTGAGCCTGAAGGCGCCGAGTCCGCGCGTCCCGAAGGAGTGCTCGCCGCTCTCGCGCGGCGTGAACGTGCCGACGACCTCGATGCTCGCCATCGTCTCGTGGGTGACGCCGTCGGGCAGATCGTCGCCGATCCACTGGACCTGCCCGGAGGGCAGGCTGCCCTCGCCCAGGACGTTCCCGGCCGCGTCGCGGCAGACGGCGCGCAGCTCGAACCCCTTGTCGGCGGGGGCGAGTTCGTCGCTCGGGTCGGCGCCGACGGCGTACGTCACCGCATCGGCACCGAGCGCCGCGGTCAGACCGTCGAGCGGCGAGACGACCCTCGCGGGGAAGACGGTCGCGGAGCCGCCGCCCAGGACGCGGGCGTCGCGTGCGGCGGCGCCGATGAGGGCGACGGACGCGGTGCGCTCCAGGGGCAGCGCGCCGTTCTCGTTGCGTACGAGGACGAAGGCGCGGCGGGCGATCTCGCGGGCGAGGGCCTCGCCGTCGATCTCGGCGGGGAGATCTGTGACGACGGGCTCGGCGCCTTCGAGGACACCTGCGCGGGCGGCGAGGCGCAGGACGTTGCGGACGGCTTCGTCGACCGTCGACTCCTTGACCTCGCCCGCGCGCACGGCCTCGGCGAGCGCATCGCCGTACACGGTCCGGGGCCCCGGCATGGCGACGTCGAGACCGCCGTCGATGGCGCCGTGGGTGGAGCGGGCGGCCATCCAGTCGGAGACGTTGCAGCCGTCGAAGCCCCATTCGCCGCGCAGGACTTCATTGACCAGGTAGCGGTGCTCGGTCATCGTCGCGCCATTGACCTGGTTGTACGCGGTCATGATGCCCCAGGGGTGGGCGTTGGTGACGATCGCCTCGAAGGGGGCCAGGTACAGCTCGCGCAGGGCGCGCCCGGAGATCGCGTTGTCGACCGTGAAGCGGTCGGTCTCGGCGTCGTTGGCGACGAAGTGCTTGACGGTCGTGCCGACGCCGCCGGACTGCACGCCCTGGACATAGCCAATACCGATCACGCCCGTCAGGTACGGGTCCTCGCTGTACGCCTCGAAGTGGCGGCCGCCGAGCGGTGAGCGGTGCAGGTTGACGGTCGGCGCGAGGAGGACGTGGACGCCCTTGCGGCGGGCCTCCTGGGCGAGCAGGGTGCCGGCGCGGCGGGCCAGGTCCTGGTCCCAGGTGGCGGCGAGCGCGGTCGGGGACGGCAGCGCGATGGACGGGTCGTCGGCGGTCCAGCGGATGCCGCGCACACCGATCGGGCCGTCGGACATCACGAGGGGCTCAAGGCCAATCTCGGGCAGCGCGTGCAGCGACCACATGTCACGGCCGCCGAGCAGCCGGGCCTTGGCGTCCAGATCCAGCGTGCCGAGCGCGGTCTCGACGGCCGCCTCGCGCGCCTGGTCGGCGCGGGTGGCTCCGGGGCCCTGTGTTCCCGCCATGGCGGTACCTCCTCGTTGAAGTCCGTTCCGTACGCTCCCTCCATCCTGCACCGACTACCTGTAGATCGGTAGATTTAGTTATCTCGCCGTTATATTGGGGGGAGTGTGACGGTGGCGTACGGTCTGCGAGCAGGCGACTCAGGAACGCGAAGAGGCAGGTGCAGGTGCCATGGCGCCCAAGGCCAGGAGCAGGGCCCGGAGCGAGGAGCGGCGTGCGGAGATCCTCCGGGCCGCCTTCGAGGTGATCGCCGAGCGGGGCTACCGCGGCGCGACCCTCGGTGCCGTCGCCGAGCGGGTCGGCCTCACCCAGCAGGGCTTGCTGCACTACTTCCCCACCAAGGAGGCGCTGCTCGTCGCCGTCCTGGAGGCCCGCGACCAGTGGGACGCGGTGCCGACGAGCGAGATCCGCCTCGATCTGCTCGGCTCGCTCGTCGAGTACAACGCGATGCGCCCCGGCATCATCCAGACCTTCTCGGCGCTGCTCGGCGAGAGCGTGACGGACGGGCATCCGGCGCGCGACTACTTCACCGGGCGGTACGGCTCGGTGCGCGAGAAGTTCGCGGACGTGCTGCGCGCCGAGTACGGCGACCGGCTGCCCGGCGGCCTCACCCCGGAGGCGGCGGCGCCGCTGCT
Source organism: Streptomyces sp. NPDC059037 (assembly GCF_042740015.1). Lineage (NCBI taxonomy): Bacteria > Bacillati > Actinomycetota > Actinomycetes > Kitasatosporales > Streptomycetaceae > Streptomyces > Streptomyces sp. NPDC059037. Next base: position 7,983 of record NZ_JBHYIG010000249.1, on the reverse strand, counting down.
GGTCGCGGTGATGGACGGGCTCCAGTACCAGTGGCTCCTTGACCCCGAATCGGTGGACATGGCGGGGGCGTTCAGGGACTTCCTGGGGCTGCTCGGCGGGGATGCGCCGTAAGTCAGCAGGCCGAGTCATAACGGTCCTGGCACGAAGGTGATCATTCCCTGGTGCCGCCCCGCCGCCCCGGTGTGAGGTGAGGCCTCATGACCCGACGTGTGCTCCGTGCCTCCGCCGTACTCCTCTGCTGCGGGCTCCTCGCCACGGCCTGCGCGGCCGGCGACGAGCGCTCCGAGGGCTCCGCGCGGCCGAAGCCGGGGAAGCGCGACCTCTCGCTGCCGGCCTGGAAGCCCGCGACGGCGGACGTGCCGCGCGGCAAGGGCAGCGAGCTGCCGTCGGACGTCAACGGGGACGGGCACGGCGACCTGGTGCTCCCGGTGACGTACGAGAAGAAGAGCAGGCTGACCGTGGTCTACGGCTCCCGCGACGGTCTCGATCCCGCCGCGCGCACGGCCGTCACGGGACCCGGCTCCCGGTTCTCGCCCAGCGGAACCGTCCGGATGGGCGACCTCGACGGGGACGGATTCGCGGACCTGGTCGGCCTGTTCAGCGAGGCGGCCACCGATCCGGCGGCGCCCGGCCCGTCGGATCCGGCGGCGCCCGGCACGCCGCAGCCGACGATCGGGCAGTACATCGTCTGGGGCGGCCCCGAAGGACCGGACCCCGCCGCCGACCCGACCCCGCTGGCCACCGCGGCCGAACCGGATTCCGTCACGGGACAGCCGGGCGACTTCGACGGCGACGGCCACACCGATCTTGCCCTCACCCGGGACGACCGCCTCGAACTGCGGTACGGCCCCTTCACGCGGGGCGGCGGCGCGGCCCGCACGTCGACCGACTGGCGGGTGCCGTCGCGGCTGGCCGGGAGCGACTGCTGCCACGACGACATCGCCGAACTCACCGCCGGTGACGTGAACGGCGACGCGGCGACCGATCTGGTCGTCCAGCCGTCCGGCGACGGCGAGCAGACCGCCGCGGTGCTGCTGTTCGGCGGCGCCGCCGGGGGCCGTTTCCCGGCCGCCGAGCACCGGTTGCCCCTGGGCGGTTCCACCGCGCTCGGCGACTTCGACGGGGACGGCCGCGGCGACATCGCCGTCGGGGACAGCGGCGGCCGCAACAACGAGGCCGAGGACGGTGCCGCCACTCCGCACGATCTGGCCCCGATCGTCGTCGCGTACGGCGCCCGTGAGCGCTATGCCGCGCCGGTGACCAAGACCGTCCGAGGATCGGAGGCGCTCGGGCTTCAGCTGGTCGCGGCCGATCTGAACGGCGACGGCAAGGACGAGCTGATCACCAGGCACGGCACGGACCTGGAGGCGATCCTCGCCAAGGACCTGAAAGGCGTCGTCGTCCTGCACGGCCGCGACGGCGGCCTGTCGGGCACCGACCGGCACAGCGTGCGCGTCAGCGGACCGAAGCGGTACGCCGGCAAGACGCTGAAGCCCTTCGACCGCCGGATCGGCATCTTCGCGGCGCGTGCCTTCGGCGGCGACTCCGCCGAGCTCGTCCTGGTCTGGTCCCACAAGACCACGCCGGCCCGCTGGTGGATCAGCCGCGGCGACGACGGGACCGAGGGGATCACCTTCACCGCGGGGCAGATCGCTTCGGGGTAAGGCGGGCGTTGTCAGTGGGGTCGTGCATCATCGAAGCACGGAACGAGGAAGGCAGGGGGGATCGTCATGCCGGTCAGCAACCAGCAGGTGGTCGGGCACGGATTTCTCGGGGAGCTCTACGGGGACTCGTATTACCCCGATCACCTCCTCGACAAAGGGAAGGCGATCCTGCTCGGGCTCTGCGCGCGGATCGAGTCCGAGCGGCCCGCCGACCTGGACGCGCTGTACGTCCTGACGGCGGTGGCGACGGAGGAGTTCAACGCGCTGGAGGAGGAGTTCGTCGCGGCCGACAGCGAGATCGAGACGATCGCGCGGGACGCGATAGGCGAGGACTTCGCCTTCGTGGCGTCGGCGTACGGCTTCGCGGACGCGGACGTGGAGGAGCTGATCGCCGCTCGTGAGTGGTGACTCGTCCGACGCACTGCCCGCCGCACTGTCCGCCGTACTTCCTCCCGAAGGTCACCCCATGCCCCCGGCCAAGATGCACGCCGACGAAGCCGACATCGACGCGGCACTCGTACGGCGGTTGCTCGCCGCGCAGTTCCCTCGGTGGGCCTCGCTCACCGTCACGCCCGTCGAGTCGAACGGCACCGTCAACGCCATCTACCGCATCGGCGACGACATGGCGGTGCGGCTCCCCCGCGTCGCGGGAGGCGTCGACGACGTACGGACCGAGGTCGAGCACCTGCCGCGGCTCGCCGAGCGGGTCCCCTTCGCCGTGCCCGCGCCGCTGGGGAAGGGCGAGCCCGGCGACGGCTATCCCTGGCCCTGGTACGTCTACCGCTGGCTCGACGGGGCAAACCCCGTCATCGGCGGCGTCGCCGAACCGAAGCTGCTCGCGGCGGACTTGGCACGGTTCGTGACCGCGCTGCACCGGGTCGAGCCCACCGGCCTGCCCACCGCGTACCGCCCCGGTCCGCTCGCCGCGCGCGACCGGGACACCCGCGACGCCATCGCCCGGCTGGACGGCGTCATCGACACCGGCGCGGCGGCCGCCGCCTGGGAGACCGCCCTGCGCGCCCCCGAGTGGGCGGGCCCGCCCGTCTGGGTCCACGCCGACCTGCAGCCGGGGAATCTGCTCACCGCGGGCGGACGTCTCAGCGCCGTCATCGACTTCGGCTGCATGGGCATCGGCGAACCGGCCGTCGACCTGATCACGGCGTGGAGCCTGCTGACGGGCGAGGCGCGCGAGGAGTTCCGCGCCGCCCTGGACGTCGACGACGCGACCTGGGCGCGGGGGCGCGGCTGGGCCCTGTCGATCGCGCTCATCGAGCTGCCGTACTACCGGACGAGGAACGAGACGATCGCGCGGACCGCGCGGCACGTCATCGAGGAGGTCCTCGCGGATCACGCCGTCGAGAAGCCCGAGAAGCTGTAGCCGCGGCGCCTTTCCTGCCGGAATACTGCCTCCACCCCCACCGGCCACGGAAGGACTCCCGTGTCACTCAAGCCTCTCCACCTCCCCAAGAGCCCCGCGCTCCCCCGGTTCACGGCGGTCGGCACCGCCCTGCTGCTCGCCGCAGCGAGCGCGCCCGCGGCGGCGTCCACCGCCACCACGGCCGAAAAGACCGCCTCGGTCGAGGAGCAGCGGCTCGACCGCGCCGCCCCGCAGGAGATCCTGCGCCGCAGCGGATTCGACGCCGTGGCACCAAAGTTCGCCCGCGCGCTCGACCGTGCGCAGTCGTACGGCGAGGCCGAGCGCATCGTCGTACGTCAGGGCTCCGCGCTGTGGAAGCGTGCCGTCGACCGGGCACAGGACCGGGGCCCCGCGGCCGGCGACCTGAGCAGGGACGACGACCGGCCGCTGTACTGGGCCCGCATCGCGATGACACGGGAGCTTCGCCAATGGTCGGGCGCGGAGCACGACTTCGGGGTGGGCAAGGACCGGCAGGCGGCTCTCATACGGGCCCTGGAGACCACATCACGCGGCCAGGACTCCGTCCGCTACCCGAGCCATGCGAAGAAGGACGCCGCGGGTCACCGCATCAAGCGGATCCTCGTCACCGGCTTCGACCCCTTCACGCTCGACCGGGACGTCCGCATCAGCAACCCGTCGGGCGCCACCGCGCTCGCCCTGGACGGCACCGTCATCGACACCGCCGACGGCCCCGCCCGCGTCGAGACCACCGTCTTCCCCGTCCGCTGGCAGGACTTCGCTGACGGCACGGTCGAGCGGGTGCTGCGCGACAAGCTGCCGCGCGTCGACCTCTTCACCACCATCAGCCAGGGCCGCGTCGGCCGCTTCGACATCGAGCGGACCAACGGGGCCTGGCGCGGCGGATTCCCCGACAACGAGACCATCGCCCGCACGGAGACGATCCCGGTCACCGACCCGGCCACACAGCCCCAGTGGACGTCGACGACCCTCCCGTACAAGGAGATCGTGAACGGTGCGACGGGCCGCTTCCCCGTGTACGACAACACTTCGGTGACCGAGATCCCGGCGGGCGGCACCGATCCCGTGGTCCGCCCCGACGGGCCCACCGCGGGTTCGACGGCGCGGGAGGGCGGCGGCGGGAACTACCTGTCGAACGAGATCGCCTACCGGGCGACGCTGCTCCGCGACCGGCTCGGGCTGCACGAGAGCCTGCCGGGCGGCCATGTGCACACGCCGGTGCTGCAGTTCGGCGCCGGCAACACGGACCCGGCGACCGGCAAGGTCACCGATCCCGAGTTCGTCCGCAACCGGCTCGACATCATCGCGCAGGTACGGCAGATCCTGACGGCCGCTATGAACGCCCGGCGGTAGCGTCGTCCGGGTCGTCCGCCGCGGGAGCGGTGGCAGTGGTGGCAGCGGTTTCTTCCCCCACCAGTTCCCGCGCCATCAGCGTCGCCCCCGCGACCGCGCCCGGCATCAGGAACACCGCGACGAACGGCACCAGGAAGGCGACAGCGAGCGGGGTGCCGAAGCCCCAGGCCAGCTGCTTGTGGCCGCGCAACAGCGCGAGCCGCTCGCGGAGTTCGACGCCCCGCCGCTGCAGTGCCACTCCCGTCAGCTCCTCGACCAGGAAGAAGCCCGTCACGCAGAAGCCGACCACCGGGATCACGGTCTGGCCGACGACCGGGATGAAGCCGAGGGCGAAGAGCAGCACGCCCCAGACCAGGGCCCGCACGAGGATGCGCAGGCTGTCCCGCGCCGAGATCAGCAGTTCGCGCCAGAGCGGCAGGCCCGACTCGGGGGCGTAACCGGATACGGAGATGTCGACCTTCTCGGAGAGCGACTCGTAGAAGGGCTGGCCGATGAGGAGGGTGACCGCCGTGAAGGTGAGCACCGAGAGGAGCAGCGCGAGCGCGAAGAGCAGCGCGGTCAGGAAGCCGCGGAACAGTCCGGCCCACGGCGACGACCAGTCGTCGGCGAAGGGCGTCGCCCAGTCGACGAGGTCCGCGCCCCACAGGCCGAGCGCGACGAGCGCCCCCGCGTAGAGAAGCAGGGTGATCAGGCCGGGCAACAGGCCGACTCCATACTGCTTGCCATGCTGGGCGACCCAGCGCTGGCCCTTCATCAAGTAGCCGAAGCCCCGTCCTAGATCACGCATGCGGCACAGCCTATCCGCCGGTCACAGGAGTGACGGGTGGGGCCCAAGGCCCTCTTGTTGTGCGGGGGTTGAAACGGTAGACCACGCGTACCGATCCGATTCCGGAGGTACGTATGGGCACATCCCGGCCATCCCGGCCATCCCGACCGTCCAGACCCGTCCTGCTCACCACGCTCGCCGCCGCGGGCGCCCTCGTCTTCACCACGCTCGCACCCGGCAGCGCGACCGCCGACCCGAGTCCGGGCCGCGACATCCACCGCGAGGGCTCGCCGCTCAGCAGCACCGAGCGGGCCGCCAAGGCTCCGGCGAGCGCGGCCGACCGTGCGCTCGACGACGCGAGCGGCGGCACCGGCCTCACGGACACGAGGAACCGCGGCTACCCGCGCGAACAGAAGCTGACCCCGCCGCCCGCGAACCCTGACGACAAGTCGATAAAACTGGGCCTTGCGCCCTACCACTCCATAGCCCCGAAGCTGAACGACATCCAGGGCATCGGCGACCGCGTCAGCGTGGAGATCGCGGGCCGCTCGGCCGGCGGCCACCAGCTCTACCTGGTGACCGTCACCGCGCCCGAGTCGGCCAAGGAGGCCGCCCGCCAGGAGCGGATGCGCGAGCTCATCGAGAACGCGCCGGCGGCCGCCGCCAAGGATCCGGCGGTCAAGTCCTCGTACAAGACACCGGTCTTCATCAACAACAACATCCACGGCAACGAGTGGGAGGGCACGGACGCGGCCCTCAAGCTCATCGAGAAGCTGGCGAAGGCCGAGGACGGGAAGTCGAAGGACCTCCTGACCCACAACCGCCTCTACTTCAACGTCACGGCCAACCCCGACGGCCGTATCGCGGGCACCCGCGCCAACGCCAACGGCTTCGACCTCAACCGCGACTTCATCACCGCGTCGCAGCCCGAGGCCCGCGCGATGCGGGACATCGCCATCGCGAAGCAGCCGGCCGTCATGATCGACCTGCACGGATACGTCAACGGCACACTGATCGAGCCGACGACTCCGCCGCACGGCGAGAACTACGAGTACGACCTCTTCCTGAAGAACACCTACGCCAACGCGCTCGGCATGGAAGCCGCGGTCAACGGCCTCGGCTACACCCCCGAGAAGGACGGCGTGGAGCCCGCGGTCATCCCCTTCCGTGACCAGGAGGAGGGCTGGGACGACTGGCCGCCGATCTTCACCCCGCAGTACATGCTGTTCCACGGCGCGGTCGCCGCGCACACCATCGAGTTCCCGATGGTCGTCAACAACGAGGAGTACGACGACCTCCCGGTGCCGGAGCTGCGGCGACGGTCGGCGATCAACGTGGACATCGCGGGCGCGGCGATGTCGGCGACGCTCAACTACACGCAGGAGCACCGCACTTCACTGATAGCCGACCAGATCGAGACGTTCCGGCGGGGCGCGACGGGTGCCGCGCAGGTGCCGGTGTCGCCGGAGACCGTGCCCGGGGTTCCCGGCATCGGCCCGGAGGACGTGTACACCACGGACTTCCCGCGCGCGTACGTCATCCCGGCCGGGTCGCGCGACCAGCGCTCGGCGGCGGCGGCCTCGCGGCTGGTGCGGCATCTGCTGGACAACGACGTGCGGGTGGAGCGTGCGACGCGCGACTTCCGGCTCGGCGGGACCTCGTACGACAAGGGTTCGTACGTCATCGACATGCGTCAGCCGAAGCGCGGTCTGGCCAATGTGATGCTCGCCGACGGCCGGGACATCAGCGACAAGGTGTCGACGATGTACGACATCTCCGGGTGGAGCCTCGGCCGGCTGTGGGGCGCCACGGTCGCATCGGTGCGGGGCGGCGGCCTCGACGGCGTCCCCGCCAGGGCCGTTCACGAGCCCTCGCGGGTCGGGCGGGTCGCGTCGCGCGGGGATCTGCGGCTGCGGCTCGACGACGCGCGGGAGGTGGCCGCGCTCAACTGGCTCCTTGGGCGCGGGGTTTCGGTGCGGCGCGCCGCGGGTGACGACGGCAGCGTGATCCTCTCGTCGAAGGCGCGGGGTGCGGCTCTCGCCGCGGCGAAGAAGTACGACGTGGCGTTCGACGCGACCAAGGCGAAGGCGGGGGCGGTGGTGCGGCGCACGCGGGTCGCGGCGGCCGTGACGCCGGGTGAGCTGTTCGCTCTGCGGGAGATGAACTTTGACGTGGTGCCGGTTTCGACCGCCGTGCTGAACGCGGGGTTCGACTGGAAGAAGTCGGGTGGCGTGGACGCCTTGTTCGTCTCGGCCGGGCTTTCCTACGGGGAGTTGAACGCGGAGGCGCGGGACGGGCTCGACGGGTTCCTCGCCGGGGGCGGCGGGGTCGTCGGGCGCGGTGCGGAGGGTGCCGCGCTGAACTCCGATGCCAAGTTGCTTGCCGCCAAGGCTGTTTCCGGGAACGGGGATGCGAATGGTGTGGTGCGGGTGGTGAATGCCGGGCCGCTGACCCGGGGTGCGCCGTCGCATTCGTTCGTGTACGCGCCCGTGTGGTTCTCGGAGTTGGGGAGTGGGGTGCGGGTCGAGCAGTCCTATGGGGACGGGAATCCGCTGCTGTCCGGGCATTGGCGGCCGGTGGACGGGGCGGGTGGTCCTGCGGATGCGGCGGGGCAGGCGTCTGTGGTGAGCGGGTCGTCGGCTTCGGGTTCAGGGGTCGTCCTGTTCGGCACCGAGCCGCTGTTCCGTGACCATCCGAAGGGGGTGTTCCCGCAGGTGGGGAGGGCGCTGCTGAGCGTGGGCTGAGGCTCTGCCTCCGGCGGTTCTTTCCCCAACCCCGCCCCTTCCCGAACTATACGCGGACC
>NZ_JBHYIG010000248.1:0-15049 GCF_042740015.1 Streptomyces sp. NPDC059037 | reverse complement strand
CCCCTCTTGGGTTGGTGTGTGGGGGGGTTTGTTTTTTTTTTTTGCGCCGTTTGGGGGGGGGGGGGTTTTTTGGCGGGGGGGGGGGGGGGTATTTGCCCCGGCCCCCCCCGGTCCCCCGTTCGCTCCCCCGTACCCCGCCCCGATCCCCCGTTCGTTCCCCCGTTTCGTGCCGGGCGCCCCCGTAACGCCCGGCAGGAGGAACGCTAGGCACCTCCGCCAACACACCGCCAACAGCGACTTCGTACTTTGGTCGGCGGGCGGGACGGCGATCGCATCCCTTCGTCGGCCGCCGCGGGACGGAAGGCGGATGCCCGCCCCGCTGCCGCCTTTCTAGCGTCGAAGCATGACGGTCGAGACCAAGAACACGGGCGCCCGCACCGCGAAGACGGGCCTTCGCACCGGGCCCCGCCGTGCGGGCGTGCTGCCCGCCGAGCGGGCCCTCGCACCCGACCTCGCGCGCGGGCTCATGCTGCTGTTCATCGTCCTGTCCAACACCGCGTTCCATCTGACGGCGGCCCGGCACGGTCCTTCAGGGTGGCAGCCGGTGGACGGCGGATGGCTGGACCATGCCGTGCAGTTCGCCATGATCACCGTCCTTGACCTGCGCATCTATCCGCTCTTCGCGTTCCTCTTCGGGTACGGGATGATGCGGCTCTATCTGCGGCAGACGGCGGCAGGCACCTCGGAGCGGGACGCCGTGCGCCTGCTGCGGCGGCGGAGTGCCTGCCTGATCGTCATCGGGCTGCTGCACTCCACGCTGCTGATGGCCGGGGACATCATCGGCTTCTACGGGGTGGTCAGCCTCGTCCTCGGCTGGCTGTTCCTGCGGCGCGGTGACCGTGCGCTGAGGTGGTGGATCTGGATCGCCACCGCGCAGTTCGTGCTGCTGGCCGCCGGGCCCGTCGTATCCGCCCTGCTGGCAGGGGAGTTGGGGTCACTCGGGGACGCCGGTGCCGAACCGGGCGCCGATGCCTACGCCGCCGGCGAGTCCAGCTGGGTGGCGGCCGCGGGGACGCGGCTCGGCAGCGGGCTCTTCGTGACCTTCGCCGCCGCCCCGCTCTCCCTCGTCGGCGGCGCGTACGTCGTCTTCCTGCTCGGCTTCTGGGCCGCGCGCAAGGGCGTGCTGGAGAACCCGGGTCGGCATCTGCCCCTGCTCCGGTGGACCGCCGTGACCGGCATCGCGGTGGGCTGGCTGGGGGCGCTGCCCGCCGCGCTTGCGCACGTGGGGGCGCTGGATGTCCCGGACGACGCGCAGAGCGAGGGCGGCGTCCTGACGATGCTGCGGGACGCGACGGGGAACGCGGCCGGGCTCGGGTATGTGGCGGCGGTGGCGCTGTTCGCGCACTGGTGGGCGGGGCGGGAGTCCCGCAGGGGCGCTCGGGCCCTGTCGGCCGTGACCGCCGTGGGCAAGCGGTCCCTCTCCTGCTACCTCGCCCACTCGCTCCTCTTCGCCCCCGTCCTCGCGGCCTGGGGGCTCGGCCTGGGCGAGCACCTGTCGAGCGCGACGATGGCCCTCTTCGCCATCGGGGTATGGCTGGTCACGGTGGCGGGAGCGTACGCACTGGAGCGGGCGGGGCGCAGGGGTCCCGCGGAGGCGGTGCTGCGCAGGATCATGTACCGGCCCGGACGCGGCTCGGCCTAGCGCACATCCTCCAGGAAGATCCCGCAGGCCATGGGGTCCCGCCGCGTACAGCACTCCGGTGTCCTGCAGGGTGCTCATGACGGCGAGGAGTACGTCGGACCTCCCCGTTCCGGCCCGCGGCCTGTGGGTCACCCGTCGGACACGGAGCGGCAGTTGACGTACAAGTGGAAGTGCAAGCGGACTACCGTGGCTGTGCATGGGGGAGAACACGGTCTCCGGTGGCCGTCAGGACGCCGTCGTCCAGGCCGACACCGTCCACAACGTGACGATCACGTCACCCGCGCAGAGCCAGGAGTCGTTGCCGCGCTATCTGCGGGATCCCGACCGCTGGCCGCTCACCGACGAGTGGGAGGCGCTGGCGGCGGGAGCGCACCGGGCGCGGCCCGGCGACGACGGGAGCAAGCTGCCGCCGTACGTCGAGCGGGACGTGGACGCGGTGCTGCGCGAGGCGGTCGCGCGGGGCGGTCTGATCGTGGTCGTCGGCGACTCCACGGCCGGCAAGACCCGCGCTTCGTACGAGGCGGTGCGGGCGGTGCTGCCGGGCCGGCGCGTGGTGGCACCTCCGCCGGGCGGTCATCTGGAGCGGGCGCCCGAGGTGGTGGAGCGGGCAGGGGTGCCGTGCGTCGTGTGGCTGGACGATCTGGAGCGGTATCTGGGCCCGGAGGGTCTTGAGCCCGACGTGCTCGACGATTTCATCAGGCTGAACGTCCCCGTCGTCGCGACGATGCGCCTCAAGCCGTACGAGACGTTCAGCGTCGACCGCGAGGACGACATCGGTTCGCGGGTGCTGCGCCTGGCCGAGGTCGTCGACATGAACCGCCTGTGGAGCGAGGTGGAACTGTCCCGCGCCGGCGACTGCGACGACTCACGCATCGTGGACGCCGTTGCGCACCACGGCACTTATGGGCTCGCGGAGTACCTGGCGGCGGGGCCCGCGCTGCTTCGGGAGTGGCGCCGCGCGAGGGCGGCGCAGGGGCATCCGCGCGGGGCGGCACTGGTGTCGGCGGCCGTCGACCTGACGCGCTCGGGTCTGCGCGGGCCTTACCCGCAGGCACTGCTGGTCGAGCTGCACGGGCATTACCTGTATGCGGCGGGCGGACGGGTGCTGCGGCCCGAGCCCTTGGAGGAGGCCTTCGCCTGGGCGTCGCGCGTGCGGCTCGGGGTGACGAGTCTGCTGGTGCCGGTCGGCGAAGAGCAGTGGGCGGCTTTCGACTACCTGGTGGATGCCGCGGATTCGGCCGTCCCCGGCTGGACGTGGGACTGCGCGCTCGCCGGCGCCGCGGACGACAAGGACTGCCTGGCCATCGGGGCGAACGCGTACCGGGCCGACGAGGACGGCGTCGCCGAGGCGGCTTGGCGACCGCTCGTCGAGGCCGGCCACCCGGGGGCCACGAACAACCTGGCCATCCTCCTCGCGCGAACCGGCCGCCCCGAAGAGGCCGAACGCCTCTACCGCCGCGCACACGCCAACGGGCACCCCAGCGCGGCGTACAACCTCGCCATCCTCCTGAACAGGACGGGCCGCACCGACGAAGCCGAACAGCTCTACCGCCACACCCACGACAACGGCCACCCCAAAGCCGCGTACAACCTCGCCATCCTCCTCGCGGAGACCGGCCGCACCGACGAGGCCGAACGGCTCTACCGCCACGCCCACGACAACGGCCACACCAAAGCCGCGCACAACCTCGCCAATCTCCTGAACGCGACCGGCCGCACCGAGGAAGCCGAACAGTTCTACCGGCACGCCCACCACAACGGCCAGCCCAGTGCCTCGTACAACCTGGCCATCCTCCTGAACAGGACGGGCCGCACCGACGAAGCCGAACGGCTCTACCGCCACCTCTACGACATCGGCCATCCCAAAGCCGCGCACAACCTCGCCGCCCTCCTGGCGAAGACGGGCCGCGCCGACGAAGCCGAACGGCTCTACCGCCCTCTCCACGACGACGGCCAGATCAAGGCCACGTACAACCTGGCCATCCTCCTCGAAGAGGCCGGCCGCACCGACGAGGCCGAGCAGTTCTACCGGCACGCCCACGACAACGGCCACTCCAGCGCCACGTACAACCTGGCCATCCTCCTGAACAAGGCCGGCCGCACCGACGAAGCCGAACGGCTCTACCGCCACGCCCACGAGAACGGCCACCCCAAAGCCGCACACAACCTCGCCATCCTCCTGAAGAGAACCGGCCGCGCCGACGAGGCCGAGGCCCTGCGCAGCCGGCTCCCGGAGGTCGAGGAGTGACCGCGCCTCACACGGCGCGCGTCAGCCGGTTCGCCAGCGTCGACATCGTGTACGTACCGATGCCGAGGACGACCTCCAGCGCGTTCCGCTCCGTGTAGCCGTGGGAGAGGAACTTCTTCAGCCGGTCGTCGTCGACTCCGCCCGCGGTCGCGAGGACCTCCATCGTGAACTGCCGTACGGCTTCGAGCCGTTCGTCCCCCAGGGCGCTGCCATCCCGCAGTGCGGCGATCAGCCCTGTCCCCGCGCCCAGCTTGCGCAGCTTCCCCGTGTGCATGGTGACGCAGATGTGGCAGTCGTTGCGTACGGCGATCGTCATGATGACGACCTCCCGGGCCACCGGCTCCAGCGTCGAGCGCTCGAAGCTCGCGCTCAACTCCAGGAAGCCGTTGAGGAGTTCGGGTGACTCGGCGAGGCGCGCCACCGCGCTCGGGGTCTTGCCGAAGGCGGCCGCCGTGCGCTCCATCGCGGCGCGCGACTCGGCCGGTGCGGTCTCCACAGTGTGCTCAGCGAACAAGAGGTACCCCTTACGATGGACAACGTGGTTGACGATAAGAAGGTAAACCAGGTTGACGATTCCCGCAAGGGGGTCGAGGAGCCCGAAAGCGACGGGCGCGGCTACGAGCTGCCCCTGCTCCTCTTCGCCGGGTTCCGCACCCTCATCGACCGGCTGCACGCCGAACTCGCCCGGCAGGGGCACCCGGACGCCCGCCCGGCCCACGGGTTCGCGATGCAGGCGATCGGGATGCGGGGCGCGAGCGCCAGCGAGGTCGGGCGCCGGCTCGGGGTCTCCAAGCAGGCCGCGGGCAAGACGATCGACCGCCTCATCGCCCTCGGCTACGCGGCACGCACCGACGACCCCGCCGACGCCCGCCGCAAACTGGTCCGGCTCACCCCGCACGGCATCGACGCGCTCGCCCGTTCGGCGGCGATCTTCGAGGAGCTGCACGCGGAGTGGGCGAGGCAGCTGGGCACGCGGCGCCTGCGCGCCATGGAGGACGATCTGCGGGCCGTCGTCCCACCGGAGGCGTTCCGGCTCGACGCGGCGGGGTGGATGGGCGGCTCGTGACCTTGCCTCCGTGCGCACTCCGCCGCGACCGACACCCCACCAGGCCCCGCCCCCTTGCATCGAGCGCACTCGAAGTCGTTGGCTAAGCAGTCATGAAGTACACGCAGCTGGGACGCACAGGGCTCAAGGTCAGCCGGCTCACGCTCGGGACCATGAACTTCGGGCCGCAGACCAACGAGGCCGACAGCCACACCATCATGGACACCGCGCTCGGCGCGGGGATCAACTACTTCGACACCGCCAATGTCTACGGCTGGAGCCCGGACAAGGGCCGCACCGAGGAGATCATCGGCACCTGGTTCGCGCAGGGCGGCGAGCGGCGCGACAAGGTCGTGCTCGCCACCAAGCTGTACGGGAGCATGGCCGTCGACGGGGAAGCGCCGTGGCCCAACCACGACAGGCTCTCCGCGCTCAACATCCGCCGGTCGGTGGAGGCGTCGCTGCGGCGGCTGCAGACCGACTACATCGACATCTACCAGTTCCATCACATCGACCGCCGGACCCCTTTCGAGGAGATCTGGCAGGCCGTCGACGTGCTCGTACAGCAGGGCAAGATCCTTTACGCCGGGTCCTCCAACTTCCCCGGGTACAAGATCGCCCAGGCGAACGAGGTGGCCGCACGGCGCGGCAGCTACGGCCTCGTCAGCGAGCAGTGCCTGTACAACCTCGCCGAGCGCAGCGCCGAGATGGAGGTCATCCCGGCCGCCCGGGACTACGGCGTCGGGATCATCCCGTGGTCGCCGCTGCACGGCGGGCTGCTCGGCGGCGTGCTGAAGAAGGAGGGCGAGGGCGTCCGGCGTGCCAGTGGGCGGGCCGCCGCGGATCTCGCGAAGCCGCAGGTGCGCGCGCAGGTCAAGGCGTACGAGGAACTGCTCGACAAGCACGGCCTCGAGCCGGGCGAGGTCGCGCTGGCCTGGCTGCTCACACGGCCCGGCGTGACCGCGCCGATCGTCGGGCCGCGCACGGCGGAGCAGCTCGACTCCGCGTTGCGGGCGGTCGAGCTCGACCTTTCGGACGAGGTTCTGGGCTCGCTGGACGAGATCTTCCCCGGTCCTGGGCCGTCTCCGGAGTCCTTCGCCTGGTAGCGGTACGCGGTCGTGCGCGGGCGGGCCGCGTCGGCCGGCTGCTGTCCTAGCTGCCGAACGCGGCCGCCACCGCCACCACGACGAACATCATCACGAGTACACCGGCCATGATCCGGTTCCTGGTTTTCGGGTCCACGTAGTCGAGGTTAACCGGCGCCGCCGAGCGGCCAGCGCCCGACCACCTCGTAACGGGGCCGCTCCCCCGGCATCCCGCCCTTGGGCAGATTGCTGCGTACGAGGGTCAGCTCGCCCACGGTCCACTCCTCGCCCCGGAACGTGGCGAGCCCGTCGGCGTACGGGGCCAGCGGCGGCTCGCCCTTGCCGCGGGCCAGGGTGAGGTGGGGGCGGTAGTGGCGGTGCTCCTCCATGGTGATGCCGGACTTGCGGGCCGCGGCGTCCGCGCGGGCGGCGAGCAGACGCAGGGCGTCGATGTCGCCCGCGGCGCCGACCCACAGCGCCCGGTCCCCGAAGTGGCCTCCGGCGTGCAGGGAGAGGGGGAAGGGGGCGGTGCGGCGCGCGGCGCGGTTGAGGCGCTCGGTGAGGTCCTGCACGGTCTCCTCCGCGACCTCCGCCATGAAGGCGAGCGTGAAGTGCCAGCCCTCCGGGGCGGTCCAGCGCAGCTCATCGGCGCCCGGCAGGGTCTTCAACTTGGCCGCGGCCTTGGCGAGTTCGTCCACCACCGCATCCGGCGGGAGCACCGCCGCAAAGAGTCTCATGGTGCGATTCTGACCTCCGGCGACCCGCTCCCCGGCGGTGACCCGCATCACATCCGGTTCCTGTCAGCAATCGGGGCGCCGTCTCGTTCAAGGGGCACGCGAACGAGACAGGAGCAACGCCATGAAGCACCGCATCGTCGTACTCGGTGCCGGATACGCCGGGGCCTTCGCCGCCGGAAACCTGGCCCGCCGGCTCTCCCCCGCCGACACCGAGATCACCGTCGTCAACGCCGTGCCCGACTTCGTTGAGCGGATGCGGCTCCACCAGCTCGCGAGCGGCCAGGACCTCGCCCTGCGCAAGCTCGCCGACGTCTTCGCGGGCACCGCGGTGCGGCTGCGCCTGGCCCGCGTGACCGGCATCGACCCCGAGCGCAGGACCGTCGCCGTGACCGGCGACGACGGGGACGGCGAGCTCGCGTACGACACGCTGCTCTACGCGCTCGGCAGCTCCGTCGCCCACCACGGCGTCCCCGGCGTGGCCGAGCACGCCTTCGACGTGACCGGCAGGTCATCGGCGCTGCGGCTGCGCGAGCGCCTGGCGGGCCTGGGCGCGGGCGGCACCGTCCTCGTCGTCGGTGAGGGGCTCACCGGCATCGAGACCGCCACCGAGTTCGCCGAGGCCAGGCCCGACCTCTCGGTCGCGCTCGCCGCCCGCGGCGAGCTCGGCGCCTGGCTCTCCCCGAAGGCCCGCCGCCACCTGCGACGCGCCTTCGACCGGCTCGGCGTCACCGTCCACGAGCACACCGGCATCGAAGCCGTCGAGCCGACACGGGCGATCGCCGCCGACGGCAGCTCCGTCCCGGCCGACGTGACCGTGTGGACGGCCGGGTTCGCCGTGCACCCCATCGCGGCCGCCAGTGGCCTTGAGGTCGCCGAGACCGGCCAGATCGTCGTCGACCGCACCATGCGCTCGGTCTCGCACCCGGACATCTACGCCGCCGGTGACTGCGCCTACGCGATCGGCGAGAACGGCCGGCCGCTGCCGATGTCCTGTGCGTCGGCCGGCTTCACCAACATGCAGGCGACCGCCGCGATCATCGCGCGCCTGACCGGCGGCAAGATCCCGACCGTCGGCCTGAAGTACTACGGCAACCACATCAGCCTCGGGCGGCGGGACGCGATCTTCCAGATGGTGGACGGGGACGTCCGGTCGAAGTCCTGGTACCTGGGCGGCAAGAGCGCCGCGCGGCTCAAGTCGGGTGTGCTGAAGGGTGCCTCGCTGGGCATCGCCCACCCGACCTTCGGGATGCCGAAGCGCAGGCGCCGCCTGGCCGGCGCGACCGACCGGCCGGGTGTGAGGGTCCCCGCATAGGCTGCCGCGCATGGACAGTGCAGCCATCGACCGGTTCGAGGCAAGCCGCGGTCGGCTTGCCTCGCTCGCGTACCGTCTGCTCGGCTCGGCCGCCGACGCCGAGGACGCCGTGCAGGACACGTTCCTGCGCTGGCAGAGCGCGGACCGCGACCGGGTCGAGGTGCCGGAGGCGTGGCTGACCAGGGTCGTCACCCATCTCTGCATCGACCGGCTCCGCTCGGCGCGGGCGCGCCACGAGCGAGCGGCCGGTGACTGGCTGCCCGAGCCGCTTCTCGAAGGCGACCCGATGCTCGGCCCCGCCGACACCTTCGAGCAGCGCGAATCGGTGTCCTTGGCCGTACTGACCCTCTTGGAGCGCCTCTCGCCGGTCGAGCGGGCCGCCTACGTCCTGCGCGAGGCCTTCTCCTACCCGCACGCCGAGATCGCCGGGATCCTCGACATCACCGAGTCCGCGAGCCAGCAGCATGTCCACCGGGCCCGCCGCCGGGTCGCCGCCGAGCGCCGCGGCGGCGGCGAGGTGGACCCCGCGTCCGCGCGCCGGGTCGTCGAGGAGTTCCTCGCCGCCGCCACGTCGGGGCGCACCGAACGCCTTGTGGCGCTGCTCACCGACGACGTGACGGCGGTCTCGGACGGCGCGGGCCTCGCCAAGCGGCTGTTGCGGTACAACACCCGCGAGCGGGTCGCCTCCTACGTACGGGCCGGCTTCAAGCCCACGGCGGCGAAGCGGCGCCTGGCCGGCGGCTCGCCCGCGCTGCACATCGCGCTGCTCAACGGCTCCCCGGCCGTCATCGCCGTGGTCGAAGGCCGGGTCGTGGGCGCCGTGGCGTTCGACGTCAGCGACGGCAAGGTGGCGTCCCTGCGCGGCATCGCCACTGCGGACCGGCTCACGCGCCTCAACGAGACGTGGCAGCAGCATGAACCGGACGCGCCGGTCATCAGTGCCTGGTGACCCAGGACCGCACCGGCCCGTTGCCACGCGACAGCAGAAACCCGGAGCAAGGGAATCTCCCTGGCTCCGGGTCGGCTGCTGCCGAGCGGCACCCAGCCCGGCCGGGTCCTCGCCAAGTGGGTCTGAGCGCGGCAGCTGGCTACGCCGCCGTAGCCAGCTGCTCCCTCGGCACGAACTGCACATGCTGCTGGCCGCGCCGCAGATCCACCTTCAGGCGAAGGTTCGCCGCCCGGGCCAGCATCAGGCCGACGCCCACCGCGGCGAGCGCGCAGACGAGACCGCCGACAGCCATGCTCAGGCGGACGCCGTACGCGTCGGCGAGCCAGCCGAAGAGCGGGCCGCCCAGCGGCGTACCGCCGGTGAAGACCATCATGAACAGGGACATGACGCGGCCGCGCATCTCGGGGTCCGTGGCCATCTGGACCGAGGAGTTGGCGGTGACGTTCACCGTCAGACCGAGGATGCCGATCGGGATGATCAGCGCGACGAACATCCACAGGTCGGGCGCGAAGGCCGCCACCATCTGCAGGACACCGAAGGCGATCGCCGCCCCGGCGAGCAGCCGCAGGCGTGAGGTGCCGCGGCGCGCCGCGAGCAGCGCACCGGCCAGCGAGCCGACCGCCATGAGGGTGTTGAAGAGCCCGTACATCCCCACACCGCCGTGGAAGATGTCGTCCGCGAAGGCGCTCATCCAGATCGGGAAGTTGAACCCGAAGGTGCCGATGAAGCCGACGAGGACGATCGGCCAGATCAGTTCGGGGTGCTTCGACACGTAGTTCAGGCCTTCTCGCAGCTGGCCCTTGCCCCGCGGCTTGCGCGGGGTGTGGTGCAGTTCGCTCGTACGCATCAGGAGCAGGCCGGTCAGCGGCGCGAGGAACGAAAGGCCGTTGGCGAGGAACGCCCAGCCGGGGCCGACGGCCGCCGTAAGGCCGCTCGCCACTGCGGGGCCGACGAGCCGCGCCGACTGGAAGTTCGCCGAGTTGAGCGAGACCGCGTTGCGGACCTGGTCCGGGCCCACCATCTCGGAGACGAAGGACTGCCGGGTCGGGTTGTCGACGACCGTGACGAGGCCGGTGAAGAAGGCCGCCAGGTAGACGTGCCACACCTGGACGTTGCCGGTGAGCGTGAGCGCGGCGAGGAAGAGGCCGCTGATGCTCATCGCGCCCTGGGTGCAGAAGAGCAGCTTCCGCTTGGCGAACCGGTCGGCGATGACGCCGCCGTACAGGCCGAAGAGCAGCATCGGCAGGAACTGCATCGCGGTGGTGATGCCCACGGCCGCGGACGATCCGGTGAGGCTCAGGACCAGCCAGTCCTGGGTGATGCGGGCCATCCACGTACCGGTGTTGGAGACAACGGCGCCGGAGGCGAAAAGCCGGTAGTTGCGGATCCTCAGCGAGCTGAACATCGACGACTTACCGGCCGGGGTCTTGTCGAGGGCGGTTGGTGCGGGGGCGGAGTCTGCTCCGGATCCCGTACTCAAAGTAGGTTCGCCTCCTTGGCGTACGTGACAGGGGTCCCTGCCGGGTTACAGATGGGCGAGCTTCTCCAGGACCGGAGCGGCGGCGCGCAGCCGCGCCCACTCGTCCTCGTCGAGGTGCTCCACCAGACCGGCGAGCCAGGCGTTCCGCTTGCGGCGGCTCTCTTCGAGCATGGCCTCTGCGGTCTCGGTCTGGGTCACCACCTTCTGGCGGCGGTCCTCGGGATGCGGCTCAAGACGGACGAGACCCTTGGCTTCGAGCAGCGCCACGATGCGGGTCATCGACGGCGGCTGCACATGTTCCTTGCGGGCCAGCTCACCGGGGGTGGCGTGGCCGCAGCGGGCGAGGGTGCCGAGCACCGACATTTCGGTGGGGCTCAGCGATTCGTCGACCCGCTGGTGCTTGAGTCGACGGGACAGGCGCATCACGGCGGAGCGCAGTGAGTTCACGGCGGCGGCGTCGTCACCATGGGAGAGGTCCGGCATGTTCGTTAGAGTAACTCATTACTCTACCTAAAGACCACCCGGTTTCCCGCACCGACCAGCGAGAACCCTTTCGTCACCCATATGAGTGAGGTGACTTCGGAAAGTGAGACGCGCGCGGCGGGGCGGCGGCGACCCTGTCACGCATGGGATCGACAGTGCTCAGCCTGCGCATAGACGGTGAGCTGCTCGACCGGCTCAAGCAGCACGCCGCCAAAAGAGGGATGAGCGTCCAGGACTATGTGGTCCGGACGCTCATCCGCGATGACTTCGACGAACGCTTTGCGACGTCCGTCGAGGAGACAGAGAAGTTCTACGGGGCGGCGTGAGCCCCGGGGCGCTTACGTGAGACCCAGCGCCGGCATCAGGTAGTAGAAGCCGAACACCGCCGCCACGACGTACATCGCGACCGGCACCGAACGCCCACGGCCCGCGGCCAGCCTCAGCACGGTGAAGCTGATGAAGCCGATGCCGATGCCGTTCGTGATCGAGTACGTGAACGGCATCATCACCATCGTCAGGAACGCCGGGATCGCGATGGTGAAGTCGCTCCAGTCGATCTGCCCGATCGAGCCGGACATGATCAGGAAGCCGACCGCGAGCAGCGCGGGCGTGGCCGCCTGGGACGGCACCATCGTCGCGATGGGCGTGAGGAAGAGCGCCACGGTGAAGAGCCCGCCGGTGACGATGTTGGCGAAGCCCGTACGGGCACCCTCGCCGACGCCCGCGGTGGACTCCACGAAGCAGGTGGTGGCCGACGAGGACGAGGCGCCGCCGGCGGCGACGGCGATGCCGTCGACGAACAGGATCTTGTTCATGCCGGGCACATTGCCCTTGGAGTCGGTCAGCTTCGCCTCGTCGCTGACCCCCATGATCGTGCCCATGGCGTCGAAGAAGCACGAGAGCAGCACGGTGAAGACGAAGAGGATGCCGGTCAGCATGCCGACCTTGCCGAAGCCGCCGAACAGGCTGATCTGACCGATGAGCCCGAAGTCCGGTGACGCGACCGGGTTGCCGGGCCACTCGGGCGTCGTCAGGCCCCAGGAGGGGACCGTCGCGACGGCTTCGATGATCATCGCGACGATCGTCATGACGACGATGCTGATGAGGATCGCGCCGGGCACCTTGCGCACGAGCAGGGAGAGCGTGAGCAGCGCACCGAGCACGAAGACGAGAACCGGCCAGCCGGTGAGGTGGCCGTCGCCGCCGAGCTGCAGCGGGACCGTGGTGTGCGCGGCGTCCGGGATGCGCGAGACGAAGCCGGAGTCGACGAGGCCGATCAGCATGATGAAGAGGCCGATGCCGATCGCGATGCCCTTGCGCAGGCCCAGCGGCACGGCGTTCATCACGCGCTCGCGCAGGCCGGTCGCGACGAGCAGCATCACGACGAAGCCCGCGATGACGACCATGCCCATCGCGTCGGGCCACGACATGCGGGGCGCGAGCTGGAGGGCGACAACGGTGTTCACGCCGAGGCCGGCGGCGAGCGCGATCGGGACATTGCCGATGACGCCCATGAGCAGCGTGGTGAAGGCGGCGACCAGGGCCGTCGCGGTGACCAGCTGGCCGTTGTCGAGCTGGTTGCCGTACATGTCCTTCGCGCTGCCCAGGATGATCGGGTTCAGCACGATGATGTAGGCCATCGCGAAGAAGGTGGCGAAGCCGCCGCGGACTTCCCTGGCCGGCGTGGAGCCCCGCTCCGTGATCTTGAAGTAGCCGTCGAGGCCGCCCCGCGGGGGCTTCGGCGGCTCATTGCTGGCGTCGACCGGGGCGGTGGCCGAGGAAGGCATGCGGGACCTCGTTGAGCTCAGAGAAGAGGGAAGATCGTTAAGCGAATACCGGCGATTGCTTGTGATCGACTTGTTTATTCGTACGAAAGCAATCGGCCATTAACAAGCGGTTTCAGTATGAATACATGAGGCGGAAATCGCTATCTCCGCGCGTAGACCCTTGCGTCGCAAGGGAACGGTCAGCCCCGCGCTCGGCGCCACCGGGCCCGGCATAAGCTGTGCACATGGCGAAGTGGACCCCCAAGCACGAGGCGCCGGAGCCCCTTGAGGGCCCCGTGGTCGCCACCATCACGGGCGGCACGATCCTCTGGTTCGTCCTCTTCCTGATCCAGCTGCCGTTCTATGGCTGGTTCGACGACCGCGACGCGACGTGGTGGGTCTGGACCTGCCTCGCCGGAGCCGGTCTCGGCCTGATCGGCATCTGGTACGTCCGTGGGCGCGACGCCGCGATCAAGCGAGCCGCCGAGGATTCGGCGCGCAGGGCCGCGGAGTAGCCCGTACGACCACGGGACGGTTCGCGTCCTACCGTGGTCGGATCTTTCCGGCGCTCAAGGGGTGAACGCCCCTTCCCGCCCTTACCGTCGAGGGCATGACGCATATCGACGCGGGCGCCGAACTCGACCCGGTCCACCCGGTGGCACCGGCCACCGGACGCGCGACGGGTCTTACGGCCGCCGAGGTCGCCGAGCGGGTCGCACGCGGCGAGGTCAACGACGTACCCGTACGCAGTTCGCGCTCGACCACCGAGATCATCCGGGCGAACGTCTTCACCCGGTTCAACGCGATCATCGGCGTGCTCTGGGTGATCATGCTCGGCGTCGCGCCGATCCAGGACAGCCTCTTCGGCTTCGTGATCATCGCCAACACCGGCATCGGCATCATCCAGGAGCTGCGCGCCAAGAAGACCCTGGACGGG
Organism: Streptomyces sp. NPDC059037; assembly: GCF_042740015.1. NCBI lineage: Bacteria > Bacillati > Actinomycetota > Actinomycetes > Kitasatosporales > Streptomycetaceae > Streptomyces > Streptomyces sp. NPDC059037. Next base: position 1,365 of record NZ_JBHYIG010000248.1, on the reverse strand, counting down.
CTCGCGGTCATCGGCGAGGCCAAGCCGACCGTGCGGCGCGACGGGGCGGCCGCCGAGATCTCCACCTCCCAGATCGTCCTCGGCGATCTGGTGGAGCTGGGCCCGGGCGACAAGATCGTCGTGGACGGCGAGGCGGTCGAGACCGACAGCCTGGAGGTCGACGAGTCGCTCCTGACCGGTGAGGCCGACCCGGTCATCAAGAAGCCCGGCGACCGCATGATGTCGGGTTCCTTCGTCGTCGCGGGCGGCGGCGCGTTCACCGCGACGAAGGTCGGCCGCGAGGCGTACGCGGCGCAGCTCGCCGAGGAGGCGTCGCGCTTCACGCTCGTCCACTCCGAGCTGCGCAGCGGCATCTCCACGATCCTCAAGTACGTGACCTGGCTGATGGTGCCGACCTCGATCGGGCTCGTCATCAGCCAGCTCGTCGTCAAGGACGACAACTTCAAGGAGTCCATCGCCTACACCGTGGGCGGCATCGTCCCGATGATCCCCGAGGGGCTCGTCCTCCTCACCTCGGTGGCCTTCGCGATCGGTGTGATCCGGCTCGGCCGCAAGCAGTGCCTGGTGCAGGAGCTGCCCGCCATCGAGGGCCTGGCCCGCGTCGACACGGTCTGCCTGGACAAGACCGGCACCCTCACCGAGGGCGGCATGGACGTCACCGAGCTGCGCCCGCTCAACGGCTCGGACGAGAGTTACGTACGAAAAGTCCTCGGCGCCCTCGGCGAATCCGACCCGCGCCCCAACGCATCGCTCCAGGCGATCATCGACGCCTACCCCGACGCCGAGGAGTGGCGCTGCACCGAGTCGCTGCCCTTCTCCTCGGCCCGCAAGTACAGCGGCGCCTCCTTCAGCGAGGGCGACGGCGACAACTCGACGTGGCTGCTCGGCGCCCCCGATGTGCTGCTGCCCGCCGACGACTCGTCCCTCGCCGAGATCGAGGATCTCAACCAGCAGGGCCTGCGGGTGCTGCTGCTCGCCCGCGCCGCCGGTGAGCTGGACGACCCGGACGTCGCCGCCGGAGCCCGCGCCACCGCCCTGGTCGTCCTGGAGCAGCGGCTTCGCCCGGACGCCGCCGACACCCTGCGCTACTTCGAGGAGCAGGACGTCGCCGCCAAGGTCATCTCCGGCGACAACGCGGTCTCGGTCAGCGCGGTCGCCGGCAAGCTGGGCCTGCCCGGCGCGGAGAACACGGTGGACGCCCGCCGGCTGCCCACCGAACAGGGCGAGATGGCCAAGGACCTGGACGCCAACTCCGTCTTCGGGCGGGTCACTCCGCAGCAGAAGCGCGACATGGTGGGCGCCCGCCAGTCGCGCGGCCACACGGTCGCGATGACGGGCGACGGCGTCAACGACGGACTCGCCGGG
>NZ_JBHYIG010000247.1:0-15099 GCF_042740015.1 Streptomyces sp. NPDC059037 | reverse complement strand
CTCACCCCCCTCGCCCTGCCACCCCGCCCCGTCTCACCCCCCGGGCCCTCCCTTGACAGCCCCTCCCGTTCCCCCACAGGATCACCCCCGTGAACCTGTCAGACAGCCAGACAGGTGACTCGGTGCCGCGGCGCGTCAGCGCCATGGAAGCGGTGCTCGGTCATCTGCGTACTGCCATCGAGCGCGGCGACTACGCCGTCGGGGACAAGCTGCCCTCCGAGGCGGAGCTCTGCCGTCGCCTGGAGGTCAGCCGACCCGTGCTGCGGGAGGCCCTGCGGGCCCTGCAGACCATGGGTCTCACCGTCTCCCGCACCGGCAAGGGCACCTTCGTCGTGTCCAACGGGCCGGACGAGGACCCCACCTTCGGCGACTACGCGGCCAGCGACCTCCTCGAGGTACGTCGGCATGTCGAGATCCCGGTGGCGGGGTACGCCGCGGCGCGCCGGACGCCCGAGGACCTCGACCATCTCGCCCACCTCCTCGACCGGATGGAGCGGGAGACCGACACCACCGCCTGGGTGGCCATGGACACCCTCTTCCACCTCGCCGTCGCGCAGGCCGCCCAGAACCCGGTCTTCCGGCGCGTGATCGAGGAGATCCGGGACGCGCTGGCCCGCCAGTCGGCGTTCCTCAATGAACTCGGCGGACGCCGCGAGCAGTCCAACCGCGAGCACCGCGCCATCGTCGAGGCCCTGATCGACGGCAGCGAGCATGACGCCACCGACGCCATGGCACACCACCTCGACCGCGTCGAGACCACCCTGACCGCGATCGTGCGCCCCGAGCCCACGGACGCCCCAACGGAAGGCGGAGCCCCAGCGTGAGCGAGCAGTCCATCGACGAGCAGACCGGGCGGATACCGAAGGCGGCCGCGCATGTCGACGCCGGCGACGCGGGGTACAGCAAGTCCCTGAAGTCCCGGCACGTCAACATGATCGCCATCGGCGGCGCCATCGGGACGGGGCTCTTCCTCGGCGCGGGCGGCCGCCTCGCCGACGCCGGTCCTTCGCTGTTCATCGCGTACGCCGTCTGCGGTCTCTTCGCCTTCCTGGTCGTCCGCGCCCTCGGTGAACTCGTCCTCTACCGGCCTTCGTCCGGCGCCTTCGTGTCGTACGCACGGGAATTCCTCGGCGAGAAGGGCGCGTACACGGCGGGCTGGATGTACTTCCTGAACTGGGCGACCACCGGCATCGCCGACATCACCGCGGTCGCCACCTACACCCACTACTGGGGCATGTTCTCCGACATCCCGCAGTGGGTGATCGCCCTGATCGCGCTGGCCGTGGTCCTCACCGTGAACCTCATCTCCGTGAAGATCTTCGGGGAGCTGGAGTTCTGGTTCGCGATCGTCAAGGTCAGCGCCCTTGTGCTCTTCATGCTGATCGGGATCTTCCTGCTCGTCACCCAGCACCCCGTGGACGGCCACTCCCCCGGCCCGTCCCTGATCGCCGACAACGGCGGGATCTTCCCGAGCGGCCTGCTGCCGATGCTGCTGATCATCCAGGGCGTCGTCTTCGCGTACGCCTCGGTCGAGCTGGTGGGCGTCGCGGCGGGCGAGACCGAGAACCCCGAGAAGATCATGCCGAAGGCCATCAACTCGATCATGTGGCGCGTCGGTCTCTTCTACGTCGGCTCCGTGCTGCTCCTGTCGATGCTGCTGCCGTGGAACAAGTACACCTCCGGCGAGAGCCCCTTCGTCACCGTGCTCTCCAACATCGGCATCCCGGCAGCGGGCGGCGTGATGAACCTCGTGGTGCTGACCGCGGCCATGTCGTCGCTGAACTCGGGCCTGTACTCCACCGGCCGCATCCTGCGCTCCATGGCGATGTCCGGCTCCGCGCCCCGGTTCACCGGAGTCATGAGCCGCAGCCAGGTCCCGTACGGCGGCATCCTGCTCACCAGCGGCATCTGTGTGCTCGGCGTCGGGCTCAACTTCGTGGTCCCCGCCGACGCGTTCGAGATCGTCCTCAACTTCGCGGCGCTCGGCATCCTCGCCACCTGGGGCATGATCATGCTCTGCCATCTGCAGTTCTGGCGGAAGACCCAGGACGGCGACCTCGAACGCCCCGACTACCGGCTGCCCGGCTCCCCCTGGACGGAGCTGGTCACCCTCTTCTTCCTGGCGTCCGTCCTGGTCCTGATGTACGCCGACGGGGGCGCGGGACGCACGACGGTGCTGTGCCTGCCGCTGATCGCGGCCGCGCTGGTGGCCGGTTGGTACGGCGTGCGGGGCAGGGTGGCGGCCGTGCGCAGGGCCGGGGCGGACACGTGAGCCGTCTCAGCGCACCTTCCGCGTACGGCCGTTCGCTCACCGAGGCGCCCTCCGTCCGGGAACCGCTGCACGCGCCCGTCGCCCACCTCGTACGCGGAAGTGTCATCGAAGGCACCCACTACGGCTCGGTCGTCGTGCTCGGCGCGGACGGCCGTGTGGAGCTGCAGATCGGTGACATCGAGGTGGCCTTCCATCCGCGCTCGGCGCTCAAGCCCGTGCAGGCCGTGGCGCTGCTGCGGGCCGGTCTTCCGCTCGACGGGGACCTGCTCGCGCTGACCGCCGCCAGCCACTCCGGCGAGGAACGGCATCTCGCCGGGACCCGGCGGATCCTGGAGCTCGCCGGGCTGGCCGACACGGATCTGCGCAACGTCACGGACCTGCCCTTCGACCCGGTCGTCCGCGAGGACTGGATCCGCGCGGGACGGCGGCCGTCGAGGCTCGCGCAGAACTGCTCGGGCAAGCACGCGGCGATGCTCTACGCGGCGCGGCTGCACGGCTGGTCGCTCGCCGACTACCTCGACCCCTCCCACCCGCTGCAGCAGACGATCGCCCGGACCGTCGAGGACCTCACCGGGCAGGCCATCGCCCAGGTGACGGTCGACGGCTGCGGCGCGCCGCTGTTCTCCGTCTCCTTGCACGGCCTCGCGCGCGCCGCCGCCCGGATCACCACGGCCCCGCCCGGCACCCCCGAGGCTCGGGTGGCCGACGCGATGCGCGAGCACGCGGAGATGGCGTCGGGCTCCGGCCGCGACGTCGCCTCGCTGATGCGGGCCGTGCCGGGGCTGCTGACCAAGGACGGCTTCGAAGGCGTGCAGGTCGCGGCGTTGCCGGACGGCCGGGCCGTCGCCGTGAAGATCGCCGACGGCGCGGACCGGGCGCGCGTTCCGGTGACCGCGGCGGCGCTCGCGCGCTGCGGCGTCGACCCGGCCGCGCTCGCCGAGTTCGCCGGAGCCCCGCTGCTCGGGGGCGGGGCGGTGGTCGGCAGCATCCGCCCCGCACGCCCCCTCCAGCCGGCTACGGCGCCGTGCGCTCCCCCTCCCGCCTTGTAAGCCCGACTCACCCCCTCCAGAAGGAAGATCACCACCGCCATGTCCGTCCGCAGCGAGCACGACCTGCTCGGCCACCGCGACGTCCCCGCCGATGCGTACTGGGGTGTCCACTCCCTGCGCGCCAAGGAGAACTTCCCCATCACGGGGACGCCGATCTCCGCGTATCCGCATCTGATCGATGCGCTGGCCGCCGTCAAGGAGGCCGCCGCCCGCGCCAACGAGGAGCTCGGCCTGCTCGAACCGGCCAAGGCGGCCGCCATCGTCGAGGCCTGCCGGGAGATCCGCGACGGCAAGCTGCACGACCAGTTCGTCGTGGACGTCATCCAGGGCGGGGCCGGGACCTCGACCAACATGAACGCCAACGAGGTCGTCGCGAACCGGGCGTTGGAGCTGCTCGGCCACGCCAAGGGCGAGTACGCCTTCCTGCACCCGAACGAGGACGTCAACCTCGGCCAGTCCACCAACGACGTCTACCCGACGGCCGTCAAGATCGGCACGGTCTTCGCGGTGCGCGGCCTCCTCAAGGCCATGGCCGTGCTGCAGGACGCCTTCGCGGCGAAGGCGATCGAGTTCCGTGACGTCCTGAAGATGGGGCGTACGCAGCTGCAGGACGCGGTGCCGATGACGCTGGGCCAGGAGTTCTCGGCGTACGCGGTGATGCTCGACGAGGACCGCAGCCGGCTCGCCGAGGCGGTCGAACTGATCCACGAGATCAACCTGGGCGCGACGGCGATCGGCACCGGCCTCAACGCACCCGCCGGATACGCCGAGTCCGCGCGCCGGCACCTGGCCGAGATCACCGGCCTCCCCCTGGTCACCGCCGCGAACCTGGTCGAAGCCACGCAGGACTGCGGGGCGTTCGTCCAAATGTCCGGGGTACTGAAGCGGATCGCGGTCAAACTCTCCAAGAGCTGCAACGACCTGCGCCTCCTGTCGTCCGGTCCGCGCGCGGGCCTGAACGAGATCAACCTGCCGCCGGTGCAGGCGGGTTCGAGCATCATGCCGGGCAAGGTGAACCCGGTGATCCCCGAGGTCGTCAACCAGGTCGCCTTCGAGGTGATCGGCAACGACGTCACGATCACCATGGCGGCGGAGGCGGGCCAGCTCCAGCTGAACGCCTTCGAGCCGATCATCCTGCACTCCCTCTCCGAGAGCATCACGCATCTGCGCACCGCCTGCCTGACGCTCGCCGAGCGGTGCGTCGTCGGGATCACGGCCAACACGGAGGGGCTGCGCGCGGCGGTGGAGAACTCCATCGGTCTGGTGACGGCGCTGAACCCGCACATCGGGTACGAGGCGGCGACCTCCATCGCGAAGGAGGCGCTGACCTCGGGGCGCGGGGTTGCCGAACTGGTCCTGGAGCAGGGCCTGTTGCCGGCCGAGCGGCTGGCCGAGCTGCTGCGCCCGGAGGCACTGGCCGGGACCCAGGCCCGCTGAACCGGACGCCCGCCCCAACGGCCCGGCCGGGGCGGGCGGTTGGGAACTCCTGAAGTGCGGTGGGCGTCATGGGGGTACGGGCGATGTCGCCCGTCGCCGTGAGGGCGCGCACGGGGGGTGAGGACGCTTGGGAGTTGTGACGGCGCGGGGCGCGGGGGTCGGGGCCCTGGCGGCGACCGGGGCCGCGGTGGCCACGCTGCTCGGGCTCGCGGCGAACCAGGCCTCGTCGGAGGAGAGCTGGCCGGGGCCGCTGGACTGGCTGCGGGAGCACCCCTGGCCGGCCAGCGGCGTGTTGACCGTGGTCGGGGTGGCGCTGAGTCTGTTGCTGCAGCGCCTCGCGGGGGTGCCGCGGGTGGCCGGTCCGCCGCCACCGGCCACGTCGTCGGTGCCCGCCTGGATCGTGGCGCGCACCGAGGCGACGGAAGTGATCGCCGCCTTGTGCGCCCGGCAGCGCGGCACCGTCGGCATCACGACCGCTCTGGAAGGTGCGGGGGGCTTCGGCAAGACGACGCTGGCCGAGGTGGCCTGCGCGGACCGGAAGGTGCGTCGCAGGTTTCGCGGGCGGGTGTTCGTCGTGACGGTGGGGCGTGAGGTACGCGGCCGGGCCGCCCTCGCCGCGAAGGTCGCCGAGGCGACCCGGTTCATCACCGGGGACACCACGACCTTCGACGATCCGGCCCTCGCCGGCGCCCATCTCGGCCGGCTCCTGGACCAACGCGGGCGCACCTTGCTGGTGTTGGACGACGTGTGGGAGCGCGAGCAGCTCGAGCCGTTTCTGCGCGGCGGCCGCAGCTGCGTCCGTCTCGTCACCACCCGCATCCCCAAGATCCTGCCCACCGGGGCATCCCATGTGCGTGTCGACGCCATGTCGCGTGAGCAGGCCCGCGAGGTACTGACCTGGGACCTGCCGCCCCTGCCGCGGCCCACCGTCGAGCAGATCCTTGCGGTGACGGGCCGCTGGCCGCTGCTCTTGCGCCTGGCCAACCGCCTCATCGCCGCGGACGTCGCGACCGGCGCGGATCCGGCCGCCGCGACACGGGACGTGCTCGACCGCCTGCGCGCCCACGGCCCGGTGGGCGTCGACCCGTCAGTGCCGCTGGAACTCGACGACCCGCGGCAGCGGCGCAAGGCCGTTCAGGCGACCGTGGAGTCCGCCACCCGCCTGCTGCCGGCGGGCGGCGCCCTCCGCTTCGCCGAACTTGGCGTCTTCGCCGAGGACGAGGCCATCCCGGTCCCGCTGGTGGCACGCCTGTGGCACAGGACAGGCGGCCGCGGCGAGAGCCAGGCCCGCGAGCTGATCCGCACCCTTGCGAACCTGTCCCTGCTCACCCTCCATCCCGACGGCGGGGGCTTTCTGACCCTGCACGACGTGATCCGCGACTATCTCCGGCGGCAACTCGGGCGCGCCGAACTGGCCGCGGTGAACGTCCGGTTGGTGGACGCGGCGGCCCTCGGTCTGCCGGCCGCCGCCCCGCTCGCCCCGGGCTCGCCGAGCCCCGAAGTGGCGTGGTGGGACACACCGCACGGATACGCGCTCGACCATCTGATCAGCCACTTGATCGCGGCAGGCCGAACGCACACCGCCGAAGCGGTCGCCGGCGATCTGCGGTGGATCGAGACCCGCCTGCACCAGCGCGGCGCCTCCGCGGCGCGGAGCGACCTGGCCCAACTCCCCTCCCCCGACGCCCAGTCCCGCGCCCGCGATCTGTCGAGCGCGGCGCACCTGCTGATGCCCGCCGACCCCCAGCACGCGCTGGCGGACGTGCTCTACAGCCGGCTCGGGCCGCTGCCCGCCTGGCGTGACCAGGTCGCCGCCCGGCAGCGGGACCGCACCACCCCGTCCCTCGTCGACCGGTGGGACCCGCCCGACCTCTTCGATCCCGCGTTGCGCAGCTCTCTCATCCACTCCAGCCCCGTCCGTGCCGTGGCCATCGGCCCGGACGGGACCTGGCTCGTCGGCGGCTGCGCCAATGGCACGTTCAAGGTGTGGGACACCGAGACATTGGCGTGCGTGGAGACAGTGGCGGCCCATGCGGGGGTGGTGACGGCCCTTGCCGTCGCGGCGGACGGCTCGTGGCTGGTCACGGGCGGCGCCGACCATACAGCCAAGGTGTGGGACACGGAGACGTGGAAGTGCCTCGGCACGCTCGCCGGGCACACGGGCGCTGTGACGGCCGTGGCCATCTCCCCGGACGGAACACTCCTTGTCACCGCGAGCGCCGACCACACGGGCAAGCTGTGGGATCCGGTCGCGTTCACGTGTGCGGCCACGCTTGCGCACCACACCCGGACGGTGACGGGCGTCGCCTTCCACCCGGACGGAACGCAGTTGGTGACCTGCAGCGAGGACGAGCCGCTGCAACGGTGGAACACAGCCACCGGGCGCCACATCTCCGCCATCGGCATGACCGATGGCGGAGGTCCGGTCGCGGTGGTGTCGGGTGGGGACGGTCTCGCCATGGTCACCAGATGGGGAGTGGACCTCCTGCCGCACCCGTTCGACGCGCCTTACGTCGCCCCCTCGCAAGTGCGGCACATCGACGACAGCCGCCCCTTGGCGATCGCCTCCAGCAACGACGGAACCCGCCTCGTCACAGCCGAGCTCGACCAGACGGCGAAGCTCTGGAACGTCGAGGGTGAGCACCTGGCCACCGTGACGGGCCATGTCGGCAAGGTGAACGGGGTGACGTTCGCACACGACGGCTCGTGGTTCGCGACCGCCTGCGACGACGAGACGATCAAGATCTGGGACACAGAGGCCCCGTCTGCCGACGAGCCCGGCCGGAGCACTGGACTGCGGGACAGCGGTGATTCAGGCCAGGGAACCGCCGCGCGAAGGGCAGCGATCACACCGGACGGCAGCCGACTTGTCACGCTGCACCCGTCGAACGATCTCCGGATCTGGACCCCGCACGCCGCATCCGTGACCGGCTGGGATGTCGTCTCCTGGGAACAGAACAGCAGGTACAGGTTTCACGCCGTCCTTGCGCTGTCCCCGGACGGCAGGTTCTTGGCCGAGTGCCAGGACGGCCACCGGCCCACTCGCCCCAACTTCTCTTCGTATGCCTACGTCTACGACCTGGCAACTCTCGAGCAGCAGACCTTCCCACGCTTCGGGGTCACCATCACCGCCCTGGCGATCGCCCCGAACCGATCCCAGCTCGTCGTGGGCGACATGGACGGCGCCGTGACGTTCTGGGACCCCGCGGAGGAATCCGAGGCGGCACGGACCCGACCCGGCCACACCGGCCGGGTGACCGTCGCGACCATGGCGCCCGACGGCTCCTGGGTCGCGACCGGCGGCGAGGACAAGAAGGTCAAGCTGTGGAACGTGGCCACCCGGCGCGCGACCACCCTGGCCGGCCACACCGCCCCGGTGACGGCCATCGCCGTCGCCTCTGACGGCACCTGGCTCGCCACCGGCGCAGAGGACGGGAGCACACGGATCTGGGACCGGAACTCCGGCGTCTGCACGGCCGTCCTCACCGGGCACACCGGCCGGGTCACAGCACTGTCGATCACCCCGGACGGACACCGCGTCGCCGTCGTGACCGGCTCGCGGACGCTGCACATCTGGGACCGCGCGACGAGCGGGGCACTGACCCTCATGCGGACGGAGGCCCCGCTGCTCGCCTGTGCCTGGACGGGCGACGGGCACGACCTGATCGCCTGCGGCTCGCGCGGTCTGTACGGCTACCGGTTCCACCCTCGCGGCACGACTCCCGCTCCCGGCCCCGCGGGTTGATCACGCACAATGGCGATCATGACCTCGCCCCTGACCTTCCAGCCCGTCCTCGACCGCATCGCGGCCGAGATCGAGGAGACCCCGGGGCGCGGCCGCCCCGCCGGTTACATCCCGGCGCTCGCGGCCTGCGACCCTGACCGCTTCGGCATGGCCGTCGCCGAGCCGGACGGGACGGTGTACGGGGTGGGCGACTGGCGGGAGCCGTTCTCCACGCAGTCCATCACCAAGGTCTTCACCCTCGCGCTCGACCTGGCGCGCGAGGGTGACGCGCTGTGGGAGCACGTCGGGCGCGAGCCCTCGGGCAACCCCTTCAACTCGCTGGTCCAGTTGGAGTACGAGAACGGCATCCCGCGCAATCCGTTCATCAACGCGGGCGCGCTCGTCGTCACCGATCGGCTGCAGACCCAGACCGGCGACGCGGCGGGCGCCCTTCTGCGCTTTCTGCGCGCCGAGAGCGGGAACGAGCGGCTCGCCATCAACCATGATGTCGCCGCATCCGAGTCCGCCCACGGCGACCGCAACGCCGCCCTCGGCCACTTCATGGCGTCGTACGGGAACATCGACAACCCGGTGCCCGTGCTGCTCGACCAGTATTTCCGCCAGTGCTCCATCGAGGCCTCCTGCGCCGACCTCGCCCTCGCCACCGGCTTCCTCGCCCGCCACGGCATCCGCGCCGACGGCTCGCGCCTGCTCACCCGCAGCCAGGCGAAACAGGTCAACGCGATCATGCTCACCTGCGGGACGTACGACGCGGCGGGCGACTTCGCCTACCGGGTCGGCCTGCCCGGCAAGAGCGGCGTGGGCGGCGGCATCATCGCCGTCGTCCCCGGCCGCTGCACGCTGTGCGTGTGGAGTCCGGGCCTCGACCGGCGCGGCAACTCCGTGGCGGGGGTTGCCGCGCTGGACCGGTTCACGACGCTGACCGGGTTGTCGGTGTTCTGAGGCCCACCCGTGGGTCAGCAGCCCGCCCGTGGGTCAGCGGCCCACCGACGCCGGGGCTGCGGCGTTCGGCGCCTTGCCGGCTTCCTCCGTACGCATCCAGACGGTGCGCTGCGGGAAGGGATGCTCGATGCCCGCGGCGTCGAGGGATTCCTTCACGCGGCGGCGCAGTTCACGCGTGACGGACCACTGCTTGAGCGGGGCGGTCTTGACGACGAGGCGTACGACGATGGCGTCGACGTCCAGCGACTGCACGCCCCAGACCTCGGGGTCCTCCAGGAGCACCTTCTCGAACTGCGGGTCCTCGCGCAGCGCGTGGCCGGTCTCCTCCAGGACGCCGAACAGGGTCTCCAGGTTGGTGTCGTAGGCCACGGAGACGTCGAGGACCGCGCGGGCCCAGTCCTGGCTGTCGTTGCGCACCCGCAGGATCTCGCCGTTGCGGATGTGCCACAGGCCGCCGTTGATGTCCCGGACCTGGGTGAGGCGCAGGCCCACGTGCTCGACCTCGCCGACGGCTTCCCCGAGGTCGACGGAGTCGCCCACGCCGTACTGGTCCTCGAGCATGATGAGCATCCCGGACAGATAGTCCGCGACCAGGCTCTGCGCGCCGAAGCCGATCGCCAGGCCCACCACGCCCGCGCTGGCGAGCAGCGGGCCGAGCGCGATGCCGATCTGATCGAGGATCATGGCCAGGCCCATCACGGCGATGACGACGGTCACGATGCTGCTGAGCACCGAGCCGATGGTGCGGGCCCGCTGCTCGCGCCGCTCGTCGGCCCGGGACGGGTCACGCTGCAGGACGGCCGGGCCGCGGGTCGAGCGGCTCCGTCCGTTCTCCCCTTCGGCGGGCTGCAGGATGCGTTCCACGACGCGGGTGATGGCTCGCTCGGCCAGCGCGCGCACGAGCATCGCGGCCACGACGATGACGAGGATGCGCAGCGGGATGCCTATCACGGCGCCGAGATTGTCCTCGATCCAGTCCGGGGCGGCGCTGTGGGTCAGGAGAGGCGACGCGGACGCGTCGGTGGGTGACACGGGAAATGCTCCACTCGCTAGGTGCGTGTGCTGATCGGCGCGCCGAACGTAGTTCCGGTTCTTGACGCCGGTCAAAAGATGTGGCGGGCACGTGTGAGCGAGGTGAACGAGGTGCGGGCGCCCGGCCGTTGCGGGCCCCGCCCGTGCGGCGCGCGGCTCAGGCCGTGACGGCCGTCAGGAGCACCACGGCGTCCGTGACCGCGGTCAGGCCGTGGCGGTCCGGCGGGATCGGCAGGAGCTGCCCCGCGACGAGCGTGACGTCCCCGGCGGCGGCCGTCAGCCGCACCGTGCCGCGCAGCACCTGCAGGGTCGCGGCGACGGGCCTGCTGTGCTCGTCGAGGGCATTGCCCGCCGTCAGGGCGATCACGCTCTGCCGCAGCGGAGGCTCGCTCAGCAGCAGATGGGCGCTGCGCCCGTGCGCGGAGCCCTCGGCCCGCGCCAGGTGCTCGTCGGCAAGGAGTTGCAGGTCGTACGTCGTGGTCATGCGACCCAGCCTGTCGCGCGGGCCGTGGGCCCGCGATCCATCGGGTCCGAACGGGTCGCGGACGTACGTCAGGAGCAGTGCCGCGACCCGATCCGCAGCTGCAGCCAGCAGGCAAGCCGGTCGTCGGGGGCATCGAGGTCGAGGCCGAAGACTTCCCGTACGCGCCGCAGCCGGTACTTGAGGGTGTTCGGGTGGATGTTGAGCCGGCGCGCCGCATCGCCGACGTTCCCGACGGCGTCCAGCCAGGCCGTCACCGAGGCGGCGTACCGCGTGTGATGGGTGCGGTCGTGGTCGAGCAGCGCCTCGACGCCGGGGTGGCGCAGTCGCGGCCGGTGGTCCAGCGCGTCCGCGAGGTGGGCGATGAGCACCTGGGCGTGTACGTCGGTCAGCGCGGCTACGTCGGGGCGCTCGGGGTCGCCGGTGGTGACCCGGAGGACGTCGTCGGCCTCGGCGCGCAGCTCGGACAGTTCCGTCAGGTCCGTGGTGAGCCGGCTGACGGCGGCGCGCGGCGGCCGGGTGCGCGGGCGGGAGACGGCGGCGAGCGCCCGGGCGGCCTGCCGCCGGGCCGCTTCCAGGTCGTCGGCGGGCAGCAGGACGTACACGGAGCGAGGGCCGGTGGAGACCGCGGCCTCGGGACGTACTGCCGAGAAGTGCCTGCCGAGGTCGGCGCCCAGGCGTGCGAGGAGCGTCCCCGCCTCCGTGGCGGGAGGCAGCGGGGCGAAGGCGAGCACGGTGACCTGCGTGCCTGTCGGCAGGCCGAGGCGCTGAGCCGTCTCCCGCACCGGCGCGGTGCCGTCGAGCGCGGCGCGCAAGGTCTGGTCGCGGGCGTGCAGTTCCAGGGCGGCGGCGCTCCGGCGGCGCAGCAGGTGCAGGGCCGCGGTCCCGGCCCCCTCCAGCAGGGCCCGTTGCCCGGCGTCGTCGAGGGGCGCCTGGTCCACGATCGCCCAGATCGTGCCGAGGGGAAGGTCTCCGGCGCGGATGGCGACGGCGGCGCGCGGCAGTTCGCCGTCGGCGAGGCCCGGCAGCGCGAGGACACCGGGGGCGGCAAGGACGTCCCGGTACTGGCGCTGCTGCCGGGCGGTCTGAGCGGCCGGCTGGTCGGGGACCTGGCGGCCGAGGATGCCCTGGCGGCGCAGCTCGTCGATGCGCTGGCCCGGCAGTGTGGAGTGGGCGAGCACCCGGGTGTCCAGGTCCTCGATGGCCACCGATCCGCCGATGACCGCCGCGATGGCGTCGGCGAGCGCGAACAGCTCCTCGCCGCTCGCGTCACCGCCTTCACTGATTGGCGATCCCGACCATTCCATGGCCGGATCCTAGGCGATCGCGACAAGGCGGCTGGAGCGGGGCGGGCTCCAGCATGGTGCGACCGGTCCCCGGCTCGGGGAGACCGCAGCGCATGTACGGAGGAAGACCATGGCCATCCCGGTCGCGCCGACCACCCAGCCGCACCCGTCGCCGGAAGCCTCGGCGGCGGCGCTCCTCGGGCTGTTCCCGCCGGGGACGGCGCTCGCCGATGACGGCGGCCTGGTGATCGGCGGCTGCCGGGCGACCGACCTGGCGGAGCGCTTCGGCACGCCCGCGCTGATCGTCGACGAGGCGGCACTGCGCGACCGCGCACGGCGGTACGCGCGTGGGCTCGCCGCACGGTGGTCCCATGCGCGGGTGGCATTCGCGTCCAAGGCGTTTCCGTGCACCGCCGTGTACCGGCTGCTCGCCGACGAGGGGCTGAGCATCGATGTCGCGAGCGGCGGTGAGCTGACGCTGGCCCTGGCGGGCGGGGTCGACCCGGCTTCGCTGGTGGTGCACGGGAACGCCAAGACGGACGCCGAGCTGCGGATGGCGGTGGAGGCGGGGGCGGGCCTTGTCGTCATCGACAACTTCGACGACATCGACCGCCTGGAGCGCATCGTCCCCGGCTCCGCCGAGCAGCCCGTTCTCGTCCGGGTCACCCCCGGCATCCGTCCCGACACCCACGCGGCGGTCGCCACCGGACAGGAGGGATCGAAGTTCGGCCTGACGCTGCCGCAGGCCCGCAAGGCGATCGCCCGGCTGCGCGGAAGCGACCGGCTGCGCCTTGACGGCGTACACGTCCACATCGGGTCCCAGATCCTCGACACCGATCCGTTCGCCCGGGCGGTGGAGGCCGTGGCGGATCTCGGCGCCTTCGCCGTCTACGACCTCGGCGGCGGCCTGGGCGCGCGCTACACCTACGACGATCACCCGCCCAGCGTGGAGGAGTACCTCGACGCGCTGGTGGGTGCCGCGCGCCGCGTGCTGCCCGCCGACGCGCAGCTCGTGATCGAGCCCGGCCGGTCCATGGTGGCCGAGGCCGGGGTGACCCTCTACCGCGTGGTCACCGTCAAGGACGGCGAGCCGACGTTCGTCGCCGTGGACGGCGGGATGGGCGACAACCTGGAAGTCGCCCTGTACGGACAGCGTTTCGAGGCCACCGTCGCCACTCGCGTGGGCGGCGGCGACCCCTGCGATCTGGTGGGCAGGCACTGCGAGTCCGGCGACAGCCTCAGCACGGGCGTGCGGCTGCGCGACCCCCGGCCCGGGGACGTGATCGCGGTGCCGGCCACCGGCGCGTACTGCTTCTCGCTCAGCAACAACTACAACGGCGCGCTGCGGCCGCCGGTCGTCTTCTGCGCCGACGGCGACGCGCGCGCCGTGGTGCGCCGCGAGACGTACGACGACCTGCTGCGCCGCGACATTCCCTGAGCTCCGCCCTCTCCCTGTTGTCCCTCTTCCCCGTAGGAGCCTCGATGCCCGTTCGGCCGACGCTGCGTCAACAAGCGCTGAGGCGCAAGCCGTTGCACACCTTCACCACGGAGTCGGACGGGGTCGGCGGGCTTCGCCGCACCATCGGTCCCTTCCAGCTCACGATGATCGGCGTCGGCGCCACCATCGGCACCGGGATCTTCTTCCTCCTCGGCAGCGCGGTGCCGGAGGCGGGACCTGCCGTCGTGGTGTCGTTCGTCCTCGCGGCGGCCGCGGCGGCGCTCACCGCGCTCTGCTATGCCGAACTGGCATCGGCGGTACCGGTGTCCGGCTCCTCCTACTCCTACGCGTACGCCACGCTCGGCGAGTTCGCGGCCTGGGCGGTGGGCTGGTGCCTGCTCCTCGAGTACGCCGTCTCGGGCGCCGCGATCGCGGTGAGCTGGGGGCAGTACCTCAACGACTTCACCGAGCGCCTCTTCGGGTTCCGGATGCCCGAGGCGATATCGGCGCCACCGGGCGCGGGCGGACTGATCAACCTGCCCGGGGTGGTCCTGGTGGGCCTGTGCTGCCTGCTGCTTGTGCGCGGCGCCAAGGAGTCGGCGGTGTTCAACACCGTGATGGTGCTGGTCAAGCTCGCGGTGCTCGCCCTGTTCGTGGTGGTGGGGATCACCGGCTTCGACGCCGGCCACTTCCAGCCGTTCGCTCCCCTGGGCGTGGCGGGCATCGGCACGGCATCGGCCACCGTGTTCTTCGCCTTCATCGGCCTGGACGCGGTCTCCACAGCCGGCGAGGAGGTCCGCAACCCCCGACGCACCCTGCCGCTGGCCATAGTCGCCGCCCTGGTCGTGGTCACCCTCACGTACATCCTGGTGGCCGTGGTGGGTGTGGGCGCGCAGCCCTGGACGGCGTTCGAGGGGCAGCAGGCCGGGCTCTCCGCCATCCTCGCCTCGGTCACCGGAGCCGGCTGGCCCGCCGTGCTGCTCTCCGCGGGGGCGGTCCTTTCCATCGTCAGCGTCACGCTGGTCGTGCTCTACGGACAGAGCCGCATCCTGTACACGATGGGCCGTGACGGCATGCTGCCCGCCGCGTTTCGCCGGGTGAGCCCGCGCACCGGCACACCGGTGTTCAGCACGCTCCTGACCGGCGGTTTCGTCGCCGTCCTCGCGGCGGTCTTCCCGCTGGACCTGCTCGCCGACCTCACCAGCATGGGCACTCTGGCGGCCTTCGCGGTGGTGTCACTCGGCGTGCTCATCCTGCGCCGTACGGCCCCGGACCTCGACCGCGGTTTCCGGGTCCCCGGCTATCCGGTGGTGCCGCTGCTCTCGCTCCTGGCCTGCGGCTATCTGATCCATGAACTGCCGCTCGGCACCTATCTGTTGTTCGGCGGCTGGCTGTGCCTGGCCCTGGCCGTCTACCT
>NZ_JBHYIG010000246.1:0-15177 GCF_042740015.1 Streptomyces sp. NPDC059037 | reverse complement strand
CTCAAGATCAGTTCTCATAAAAATAAGAGCGGCATGTCGGAGAGGTCCATCGAGCGGCCGTCGCCGAGCGCCGCGAGGAGCGACAGATGCGGGCGGAGCAGCTGCCAGAGGCCGGCTCCGACGATCGTGTCGGGCTTCGGCGCCGAGGCACTGGCCCGCACCAGGCGGGGCGTACCGCCGTCGGCGGGCTCGAACACCGCGTGGACCTGGGCCTGTACGGCGGTCGCGTGTTCCTGCACGTCGACGCCGAGGGGCAGCAGACGGCCGGTGGCCGTACCGGTCGCCGGGGCATCGGCCGCTCCGGGCACGGTGAGGAGCATCGCGCGCGACCAGAGGTCGGCCCAGCGGCGTACCGGAATACGTTCCAGGGTCACGCCCGGGCAGGACGCGGCGAGTTCGGCGGCGAAGCCGTCCAGGATGGTGGCCGGGCGGCGCAGGGCCGGATCCGGGAGCATCGCGGAGACGACCTGCGCCGCGCCGGAGACCAGCTCGTGGTCGATGCCCTGCCACCCGGCGCGCGCCAGGTCGGAGAGCCAGGAGCGCGCGGCGGCAAGGACGTTCGCCGCCTGCTGCCCTCCGGGCGCCGACGCGGTGTGCTCGCCGCGGGGGCGTCCGGTCGCCTCCTCGACGCGGGTGAGCAGGGCGTCGTGGACGGAGCCGAGCAGTGCGGTGCGGGCCGCGGCCAGTGCGACGAAGTGGTCCTCGCTCGCGGATCCGGCCGCCGCCTTCTCGGCGGCCTCGGCGACCCGGGCGGACAGGGGCGTCCCCGCGACGGCGTGGGCGAGCCGCGTCAGACCTGCGGCCTGGGCGGGCTGCGGACGGAGCAGACCGGTGACGAGTGCCTGGTCGAAGGCGTCGACGGCTTCGAGGGCCTCGTCGAGCCCGTCGATGTCCTCGGCGAGCAGATCGGCGCGCATCAGGCCACCGCCCTGGTCGGCGGGAACCACTGCATCTCGGGCAACGGCGCGGTGCTCGGGGCGAGTTCCAGGTACGCCAGGTGGCGCAGGAACCGGCTGAAGACGGGCGCGGCGGCCGCGGTGTCCCCCTGCGACGGGCGGGTGCCGCTCATCTCGTAGGTGAGGGAGTGCGCGCTCGGCTCGCCGTCGGCGGTCTCGACCTTCAGATAGCGGGCGACGCGCTCGGCGCCGTACTGCAGCACGGCCTCGCCGACGAGCGCCCGGATGTGGTTGCAGAACGAGCCGCGGGCGCCGCCGCAGGGCCGGTTGTTGTTGGTGCTGCACGCGAACGCGTACGTCCCGGCCGCGATCGACGAGACGTAGACCCGGCCGATGTCCGAGCCGCTGGACACCACGCCCTGCAGGCGTCCGTCGGCCAGTTCGACGAACGGGACCTTGGCGAGCTTCCGCGGTCGCGCGGGCGCTGTCACGCGCGCCGTGCTCGACCTCTCCCAAACTGACACCACACCAACTCCTCCACGCCAAAGGGACGTCCACGCCGGATCGGCGGGACACCAATGAACTTACTGGCGACCACTGACAACGCTGATCGCGGACGTCGGGCACCTGGCGGTCGCGCCCGCGTGACCTGGGGCGATGCGTTTCGTTCGGGGCGGTGCACCATAATGCGGCCATGCGGATCTCAGCCAGGGCGGACTACGCGGTACGTGCCGCGCTGCAACTCGCCGCGTGCCAGGACGACGGGCCCTTGAAGGCCGAGGCCATCGCGGACGCTCAGGAGATCCCGCACAAGTTCCTCGAGGGCATCCTCAACGACATGCGCCGCGGAGGGCTCGTTCTCAGCCAGCGCGGCGGCAACGGCGGCTATCGCCTGGCCAGGCCCGCCGACTCCATCAGCATCGCGGATGTGATCCGTGTCGTGGAGGGGCCGCTGGTGTCGGTGCGGGGAGTCCGCCCGCCGGAGCTGGCCTACAGCGGGCCCGCGGAGTCGCTGCTTCCGCTGTGGATCGCGCTGCGGGCCAATGTCCGCCAGATCCTCGACGGCGTCTCGCTGGCCGATGTCGCGGCGGCCGAACTCCCGGCCCAGGTCACTGCGCTCGCCGAGGACCCGGCGGCTTGGACGAACCCGTAGCCCGACGCTGCACTCCCCTGGGGAAGCGGCACAACGCCCGGGGCGTCGGTGACGACCGGTGCCCAGGGCGTGTGCTGCTGCTTCTTGCTACGCGGACCGTGCGGGCCGGTAATCGCCGCCCTGCTGCCGGGTGATGACGCCAAGGCGGTTGGCGGCGTTGATGAGGGCGATGGTCGACACCAGCGCGCCGAGCTGTTCCTCGTCGTAGTGCTTGGCGGCGTTCGCCCACGCCTCGTCGGTGACCCCGCCCCGGGTGTCCGCGATACGGGAGCCCTGTTCCGTCAGCTCCAGGGCGGCACGCTCGGCGTCGGTGAACACCTTGGCCTCACGCCAGACCGCGACCAGGCTGAGGCGCGTCGCGCTCTCCCCGGCGTGGGCGGCGTCCTTGGTGTGCATGTCGGTGCAGTAGGCGCAGCCGTTGATCTGGCTGGCGCGCAGCTTGACCAGTTCCTGGGTCGCAGCCGGCAGCGTCGACTCCGTCATGATCACCTGGCTCGCCGACGCGATGTGCCCCAAGGACTTGGCGACGAGCGGGGTGCCGAAGAGGTTCAAGCGGGCTTCCATGGTGACTCCTTGGCCGTTGGTGGCGGTTACACCTCCTACACGAGGCGGCCCGGCGGGAATCGACAGGGCCGAATGTGACGTGCGTCTCCCTGCGGGTCAGGCGAGGGCGGGCGCGGTCAGGTCGAGGGTCAGACAGTTTCGCCAGTCGTTGGTGAAGACGGCGATCGCCCCTTCGTGGTGCACGCCCACGAACGGGTTGGAGCAGAACATGACGGCGACCCAGCGCAAGGAGCGGTCGGCGTCGAGGCGGGCGAGGTAGCCGATGTTGCCCATTCCGCTGCCCCCGCCGGACATCCATCCCGCTGCGTCCGGCAGCGGGCTCTCGAAGTTGGGGTGCACCTCGGTGCAGCCGTCCTCCGCGACGGCCAGGGCCACGTCGACGGGCCCACCGAGGCGGAAGGGGATCGGCTGCCCGGCGTCCGGGTGATAGGCCCCAGGGCCGTCCACGTGCAGTTCCAGGCCGGTGTCGTCCGGCCGGTAGAGGCCGTCGCGGAACGGCATCTCCCCTGCCGCCCACAGCCGTTCGATCAGTCCCACGACCCGCCCCCACACCTCTGTCCGCTAGCGCCGGTTGCGCGGGTGATTGCGCGCCGTACGTTCATTGCCGTGCTTGTAGGCGCCGGTCCAGCGGGCCATCACCAGTTGGGCGTCGCCCGACTCGACCTCGGCGAGGAACTTCTCGGCGCGCGCGCCGCGCAGCGTGCCGGCCGGGCGGCCGTGGTGGGTGATCGTCACGCTTGTGTCGGAATGCTGGTCGTAGGCGAAACCGGAGGGTCTTGGCATGGTCGGATGCTAGGCACCCGGGCCGCGGTTCCGTAACCGAATTTCGGTGGGTCTCGACGTGACGCGAAGGCAGGCACGCGCCCCGGAGTCCCAGAGATCGAGACGCGTCGGTCCACGCCTTGAACACCCCCTTGTCGCAGCGGGAGTTCGGACCCACTATTCCTATCAATCAGGTAGGGAAACTAGGAATCTGTGAGGCGTCCCCGTGACAACGCTGATCCCCTCCGCCTCGCCGCGCGTCGTCCGGGAACTCGCCGACGACCTCGCCGTCGACGCGGACCTGCGCGACCGGGCGGGCAAGCCTCCGTTCGACGAGGTCTCCCGGCTGCGCGAGGCGGGACTGCCCGCGCTCCTGACGCCGCCCGGCCCGGACGGCCGCGGCGTCGACTGGAACACGGCGTGTTCGGCGGTCAGGGACATCGCGGCGGCGGACAGCTCCATCGCCGAACTCCTCGCGCACCACCACGCCCTGTCGTGGAGTCCGCGGCTCTTCGGCACGGCCGAGGACGCCGCCGCGCTCGCCCTGCGCGCCGTACAGGAGCAGTGGCTCTGGGGCGGTGACATCGACCTGCCGGACGCGCAGACGAGCACCGGCCTCGCGCTCACGCCGGCCGCCGACGGGTTCGTACTCAACGGCCGGCGGCCCTTGACCGCGGGCATAGCCGTCGCCGACCGGCTCGTCCACACGGCGCGGCGCACGGACAGCGGCGCATGGGTGGTCGTCCATGTGGATCCGGCCCACCCCGGAGTGTCGGCCGAGCCGGCGCACGATCTCCTCGGCCAGCGCCTGAGCGGGGCGGGCGGGGTCAGCTACGACGACGTACCGGTGGCGGCGCACCAGGTGCTCGGCGGCGTTCCGGTGGACGAGCACGAGATCTCGCCGTTCACCGCGCTCGCTCCGCTGGCCCGTCGTCTGCTGCTCGTCCACGTCGGCCTGGGCAACGCGGAGGGCGCCCTGGCCGAGGCGCGGGACATCAGCCGCGCCCTGCCGCGCGCCCGCCCGGTGACGGATGCCGACAGCGGCACGCAGTACGGGACACCGCCCGCCGATCCCTATCTGCTCCTCGCCTACGGGGAGTTGGCGACGTCCGTCCACAGTGCGGGCGCGGTGGTGGACCGTGCGGCGGAGGCCATGGCGCGCGGTCTCGCGGAGGGCCCCGCGCTCGGTGCGGACGAGCGCGCAGACATCGCGTTCCTCGTCGACGCGGCCGAAGCGGTCACCGCCGATTCCGCCCTGCACATCACGACCCGCGTCCTCGAACTCACCGCCGACGCCCCGGCCCTGGCGACCGACCCCGGCCTCGACCGCTTCTGGCGCAACGCCCGCGCCCTGACCGCGCACGGCTCCGCGGCGCACCGGCTACGCGACATCGGCGAGCACTACCTCAACGGACTTCAGTAGGCGCCCCGCGATCAGCCGCCGGCCGTCATCCGCCGGCAGTCGTGATCCTGGTCGCCTACTGCCTGCGCGATCCCCCCTCACGGAGGCCCGCGCCACGGTCTTCGCCCGGTGACGCGTCCCGCCGCTCACATGAAGCGGCGGATCAGCCGTTCCTTCGCAGCCGTGAAGGGCGGGTAGACGGCCCGTACGGTGTCGGGAAGCAGCGGCTTGTCGAGGACGGCCTTGGTGTGACTGAACGCCTCGATCGAGTACCGGCCGTGATAGCTGCCGATGCCGCTCTCGCCCACGCCGCCGAACGGCAGGCCCGGCAGGGTGATATGGGCGTTGGGGAGCCCGAAGCCGACCGCCCCCGAAGAGGTCTCGGCCAGCAGTCGGCGCCGGGTCCGCCGGTGGGGCGTGAAGGCGTACACGGCGAGCGGCTTGGCGCGGGCGTTCACGAAGGCGATGGCCGAGTCCAGGTCGGGCACCGAGAGGACCGGCAGGACGGGGCCGAAGATCTCCCCGTCCATCACGGGGGCGGCCGGGTCGACGTCGGCGAGCACCGTGGGAGCGAGGTAGCGCGACGCGCGGTCGTGCGTGCCGCCGGTGACCACGCGGCCGTCGCCGAGCAGGGCGGTGAGCCGGTCGAAGTGGCGTTCGTTGACGATGCGGCCGTAGTCGGGGCTGCGGGCGGGGTCCGCGCCGTACATCGAGGTGATGGCGTCGGCGATGTGGTCCGCCAAGGGGCCCGCGGTACCTCCGATGGCCAGGACGTAGTCGGGGGCGGTGCAGCTCTGTCCGGCGTTGAGGAACTTGCCCCAGGCGATCCGGCGTGCGGCGGTGGCCAGATCGGTGCCCGGCTCGACAAGGGCCGGGCATTTGCCGCCCAGTTCGAGGGTGACCGGGGTGAGGTGGCGGGCGGCGGCCGTCATGACGATCCGGCCGACCGTGCCGTTGCCCGTATAGAGGATGTGGTCGAAACGCTGCTCAAGGAGCCGGGTGGTGCGCTCGGCGGCGCCCTCGACGACCGCGACCGCGTCCTGGTCGAGGTAGCGGGGCAGCAGCCCGGCCAGTGCGGCGGAGGTCGCGGGGGCCAGTTCGCTCGGCTTGAGCACGACGCAGTTGCCCGCGGCCAGGGCGCCCACCATCGGCGCGAGGCCGAGCATCACCGGGTAGTTCCACGGGCTGATGACCAGGACCACGCCGAGTGGTTCGCGCACCGTCCGGGCGCGGGCCGGGAGCATCGGCACCGGTACGGCGACACGGCGCGGGCGCAGCCAGCGCTCCAGGTGGCGCAGCGTGTGATCGATCTCGTTGACGACGAGGCCCAGCTCCGAAGTGTGCGTCTCCACCGGGCTCTTGCCCAGGTCGGCGGCGAGCGCCTCTGCGAGCACCGGGGCCTGCTCGGTCAACAGGGCATGCAGAGCGCGCAGTTGGCGGCGTCGCCAGGCCGTCGGACGCGTACGGCCCGCGTCGAAGGCCGCACGCAACCGGTCGACCGTGCCGGTGATGTCCTCGACCTCGGTCTCGACCTCGGCCTCGGTCTCGGCCTCGGTCTCGGCCTCGGTCTCGGTCGCACCCGACCCCTGTGCCTCGTCAGCGAGTAGTTCCTGTCCCACGGTGGTCCCCCTCCTCAGAATGCAACGGTGCGTTGCGTTTGGACGACCGTAGCCGCCCAACCACCCATATGCAACGCACCGTTGTGTTGCATTAGGCTTCGGGGCATGACGACGAATCACCACCCGCAGCCCGCACCGGGCAGTGGGCCGCGCCGCAAGCGGCAGATCTTCGACGCCACGCTGCGGGCGCTGGCACGCGACGGCTTCGCGTCCATGACGATCGAGGGCATCGCCGAGGAGTCCGGCGTCAACAAGACGACGATCTACCGCTGGTGGCCCTCCAAGTCGGCGCTGCTCGGCGCGGCGATGATCGACGCGCCGCTCCTCGAACTGCCCATGCCCGACACGGGAGATCTCCGCGGCGACCTGGAGCAACTGGTCGACAACCTCATCAAGCTGCTGACCGGACAGCCCTCGGGGTCGGTCGCGCGGGCCGTGCTGGGCGCCGCGCTCGGCGACGCGGGACTCGCGACGTACATCAGGGACTTCTTCGCCGACCGCCTCGCCCGCGAGCAGGCGGTGGTCGACCGCGCCGTCGAACGGGGCGAACTGCCGCCCGGCACCGACACGATGCTCCTGATGGACCTGCTGGCGGGAGCGGTCTGGCTGCGCGCGGTCTTCCGCCGCCTGCCACTGGACGAGGACTTCGCCCGCCGGACCGTCGCCGCCGTACTCGACGGCGTACGCGTCGCTTGAGGTCGTTTGTCCCGTCCATGACATCGTCACACAGTCGACGCACAACGTTCATACAGTGATGCGCTCACCCGTGCCACTCTCCCGTTGGCCCACTTGTCAACTCGCGTAGATCGCGGGTCCCGTTGGAGGGGATCCGCGGTCCGCCCGAGCCTCCGGGAGAGGACACCCCCACATGCCCGTCCCTCATATACGTCGCTGGAAACCCCTCGCGATGACAGCCGCCGCGCTGCTCGTCGGGATCACCGTCCCGGCCGCCGCCGACGCCGCGACCTCGGCCCCCACGCCGGGCGCCGCACCCGCCGGCGCCTATGACGACACGTACTACCAGGACGCGCTCGGCAAGACCGGGCCCGAGCTGAAGAGCGCCCTGCACACGATCATCAGCGACCAGACCAAGCTCTCGTACGACCAGGTCTGGGACGCGCTCAAGGTCACCGACGAGGATCCTTCCAACAGCAACAACGTGCGCCTTCTCTACACCGACCGCTCGCAGAGCAAGGGCGACAACGGCGGCGACCCGGACCAGTGGAACCGCGAGCACGTGTGGGCCAAGTCCCACGGCGACTTCGGCACCGCGACGGGACCCGGCACCGACATCCACCACCTGCGTCCCGAGGACGTGTCGGTCAACAGCACGCGCGGCAACAAGGACTTCGACAACGGCGGCAGCGCGGTCGGCGAGGCGCCCGGCAACCTCACGGACTCCGACTCCTTCGAGCCCCGTGACGCCGTCAAGGGCGACGTGGCCCGCATGATCCTCTACATGGCCGTGCGCTACGACGGCGAGGACGGCTTCGCCGACCTCGAGCCCAACGACAAGGTCGACAACGGCAGCGCGCCCGCCATCGGGCGGCTCTCCGTGCTCAAGCAGTGGAGCGACGAGGACCCGCCGGACGCGTTCGAGAAGAACCGCAACGACGTCATCTTCGACCAGTTCCAGCACAACCGGAACCCGTTCATCGATCACCCCGAGTGGGTCGAAGCGATCTGGTGAACCCCTGCTGATGTGGGGCGGTGCGCGGGCCCGGCTCCCGGAACGCGCGCCACCGCCCCACTTCGTCTGATGTGGCGTCAGGAGACCACGTCTGCCAGCGGTTTGCCCTCCAAGTGACCCGCCACGTTCTGGATCGCGGCGAGGCCGATGCGGACCAGCGTCTCGCGCGTGACGCCCGCGACATGCGGGGAGAGCACCACGTTCGGCGCCTTGAGCAGCCGCAGCGCGGCGGTGGGCGGCTCCGGGTCGAAGACGTCGATGCCCGCCCCGGCCAGCGTGCCGGCCGTGAGCGCGTCGGCGAGGGCGTCCTGGTCGATGAGCGCGCCGCGGGCCGTGTTGACGACGAAGGCCGTCGGCTTCAGGAGGGCGAGGCGCTCGGCGTCCAGGAGGTGGCGCGTCGCATCGTTCAGCGGGGCGTGCAGGGTTACGTAGTCGGACGTGCGCAGGAGCTCATCGAGGCCGACGTGGCGGGCGCCGCCGAGGCGGGCCTCCGTCTCCGTGCCGACCGAGCTCGGTCCGGCGTAGACGATGGTCATGTCGAACACGACCGCGCGGCGGGCGACTTCCTCGCCGATGTGGCCGAGGCCCACGATGCCCAGCGTCTTCCCGGACAACTCCGTGATGGACTGCTGCAGGCGGGGCAGCGCCCAGTCGGCCTCGGTCAGCGCGGTGTGCGCCGGGATCAGCTGCTTGGCCAGGGCCAGCATGAGGGCGAAGGTCTGCTCGGCGACGTTCTGCTTCTCGGCGCCGCTCGAACCGATCGAGCAGACGGCGACGGAACGGGCGCGGGCCGCGTCCAGATCGACGTAGTCGAAGCCGTGGCTCGCGCACTGGATGACCTCGAGGCCGGGCGCCGCAGCGATGTGCTCGGCGGTCACGGGAGCCAGGCCCGTGACGATGATGTGCGCCTCGCGGAGGGCCGCCGGGTCCTCGTCGGCCGCCTCGACGACGGTGACATGGGCCGACGGGGGAAGGAGCCCGGCGAGTGCCCCTCCGGCGGCGCGGCCGCCCACGTGCGGCGAGACGATGGCCAGGACGTTCTTCACGGCGGTCACGGGGTCTCCTCGGTCAGGTCGTCGGGGGTGAGGGACGCGGGCCCGGCGTGCCCGGACAGGGCCAGCGTGAGGTCGAGCTCGGCGAGCAGACAGCGGATCACGTGGTCGACGCCCGCCTGGCCGTCCAGGCCGAGGCCATAGGCGTACGGCCGTCCCACCAGTACGGACTTGGCGCCCAGTGCGAGCGCCTTGAAGATGTCGTCGCCGGTGCGGATGCCGCTGTCGAACAGCACGGTGAGCCGGTCGCCGACCGCCTCCACCACGCGCGGCAGGGCGTCGGCGGCCGCCACGGAGCCCGCGACCTGGCGGCCGCCGTGGTTGGAGACCACCACGCCGTCCATGCCCGCGTCGGCGGCGCGGCGCGCGTCGTCCGGGTGCAGGATGCCCTTCAGGACGATCGGCCCGTCCCAGTTCTCCCGCAGGAACTGCAGGTCGGGCCAGGTCTTCGCGGGGTCAGCGAACATGCCCACGAAATGCATCACGGCCGCGTTCGGGTCCTCGTGCACCGGCTTGGCGAGGCCCGCCTGGAACGCCGGGTCGCTGAAGTAGTTGGCGGTGCCCACGCCGTGCAGGAAGGGCAGATACGCCTGGTCGAGGTCGCGCGGCCGCCAGGCGAGCAGCGGCGTGTCGAGCGTGACGAAAAGCGCCGTGAACCCGGCGGCCTTCGCCCGGTCCAGGAAGCTCTTGGTGACGTCCCTGTCCTTGGCCCAGTACAGCTGGAACCACCGCTGCGCGTCGCCCATCTCCTTGGCGACCTGCTCCATCGGCGTGCTGGACGCCGAGGACAGGATGTAGGGCACGCCACGGGCCGCGGCCGCGCGGGCGGCGGCGGACTCGCCCTCCGGGTGCATGATCGACAGGACGCCGACGGGCGCGAGGGCGAGCGGGGCGGGCAGTTGGTGCCCGAGCACCTCCACGGACAGATCGCGTTCGTGTACGTCACGCAGCATGCGCGGCACGATCCGGCGCCGCTCGAGCGCCTCGCGATTGGCGCGGGCGGTGCTGCCGTTGCCGGCGCTGCCCGCGACATAGCCGACGGGGCCGGGCCCGAGCCGCTGCCCGGTCAGCTCCTCCAGGCGGGTCAGATCGGTGGGCAGGCGGGGCACGGCCCCGGTCATGCCGTTGAGATAGATCTCGTACTGGAAGTCCGCCCAGTGCGGCGAAGGCGTCATGTGGTGGGTCCCGTCCAGTGTTCGTCGGTGTCCGTGAGACTGCGCGCTGTCTACCCGTCGATCCTTGCCACAGTGACAAGCGCCGTCCATGGCCGTACGCACCTTTTTCCGATGGGACCATCACCCTGTGACAAACAAGCGCGAACGCGTCCGGCAGGAGCTGCTGTCCGACCCCCGGCTTGTCGAGGCCGTCGTCGACGCGGTGCACGAACAGGTTCCGGCGTACACCGCCCTCGACGGAAGCCGGTTCCCCGAGGTGCGCGCCATCGCGGCCTGGGCGAACGACCGGCTGCTCGACCACTGGGTGACCGGCGGCGCGATCGACGCGGCCGATCTGCGGCGCTTCCGGGGAATCGCGGCGGCACGGGCGGCGGACGGCCGCCCCTTGCAGGCCGTGCTGCGCGCCTACCGGGTCGCGGCTGCGGTGCTCGCCGACGAGGTGGCCGCCCGCGCCCCGCAGCTGTCCGCGAAGGACGCCTTCGCCCTCACCCGGCTGCTGCTCACCGCCATGGACACGCTGTCCGAGGAGATGACCGCGGCGTACGCGGACACCAGCCAGCGCCTCACGGGGGACCGCGACCGGGCGCTGCAGCTGCTGCTCGACGACCTCATCGCGGGCCGGCACGCGTCGCTCGGCGCGCTGACGGACCGTGCGACGCGCCTGGATATCCAACTCCCGGAGCGCTACTGCCTGTTGGTGGCCGAACCGGTGGACGCCACGCCCCAGGACGGCGGCGCATCCGACCTCTCCCTGCACACATCGACGGCCCTGCTCACGGCCCTCGGCGCCGACCGGGCCCGGGAGACCTCACTGGCGACGACCCATGGCTCGCGTGCCGTCCTGCTCCTGCCGGTCGCCGCCACCGACGCCGTCCCGGCCGTCCTGCGAGGACACGGCTGGCGCGGCTGCGCCATCTCGGGCGAGAGCCTGGACCGGGTCGCGGTCGCGCACCGCCTGGCCGCCGGCGCCCTGGACTCCGCTCCCCCGCACGCGCACCGCCCCGACCGCGTCCTGACCGACGCCGACGCCCACATCCTCGCGCTCCTGTCCGGGCACCCCGTGACAAGCCCCGACCGCATCGGCCGCATCGTCCTCGGCCCCCTGGTCGACCGCGCCCAGCGCCACCTCCTGGAGGCGCTGACCGCGTACATCGACACCGGATCCGCCAACGCCGCCGCCCGCGAACTCCACCTGCACCCGCAGTCCGTCCGCTACCGCCTGCGCCGCGTCCACGACATCACGTCCCGCGACCCCCGCGATCCGTGGCAGCGCCTCACCCTGGACATCGCCCGCACGATCGCCCTCGGGGGCCGGAACGGATAGGGCTGCCTCAGCCCTGTCGCACCCCCTGCTGCCTCGCGACGAACCCCAGGTGCACCGGCAGGCGTCCGGCACTCGACGCATCGCTCAAGTTGCCCGGCAATGCGGGCAGTTGCGGTGGCCACAGCGGGTCGGCGGTTTCGGCAAGCTCGCGCGGCGTCCACCAGCGCCAGCGCAGGACCGGGGTCGAGGACGGCAACTCGCGCGGCCTGACGAGGAGTTCACATCTCGACACCCTAGCGATCATGTGCGGGCATGCCCGGGGGCAAGGCGGTCCTCCAGCGTCCGGGGCAACGGATAGGCCCGCTCTGCGGGGAACAGGCGCTGGGCCTTGGCGGCGCGTCCGGTCTGCACCAGTACCGCGGCCTTGCGCACCTGCGGTGTGAGGTCGGTGAGGGAGACGATCCAGTCGTCATTGAACGTACGGATCATGTGGCGGCCGATGCCGACCTGGATGCTGTAGCGGTTCAGTGCCCCTCCGCGCGGCGAGCGCTCCGGGTCCCACTGGACATGGACGTCCGCCTGGGCCACGGCCGCCGGGTCAGCGGTCGTCAGGACGGCCCGCGACAGCGCCTCCTCCCAGCCCTCCCGCGTCATCCGCACCGCCAGGATGCGCTCCTGACCCGATTTGCGAGCCCAGTTGCTGCGGTGCATCAGCCACAGGAACGAGGGCTTGATCCACGTCATCCGGTAGAACGAGAACGGCGCGACGAAGCGGCCCGCCCGCAGCGCCGCGTCGGCGATGGCGGGGGCATACGCCTGGTACACCACGATCGTGCGGGCATCGTGGTCGGCACGAATCTGATACTGGGGTGCCATGCGTCGCACAGTGCCATCCGGCCTGACCCGACCGCGAGTCAATTTCCCCGTCGCCCTGCGGGCGGCCGCGGCGCCGGGAACATTCGTCCAAGACCATCGCTCCGGCCTCGGCGATAGTTGATGGTGCGCGCCGCGGCCACTCCGGTCATCGAGTCTTGTCGGCGCACCGCAAGAGGCTTGAGCCGTACGACGTCCGGGAGGTAGGCCCCAGTGGAGAGCGAGGTCGCAGCCGGCTGGGAGATGGCCGTACCTGTCGGCGGTGCGCGGATCGCGGGTGTCCAAGTGGCGGCGTTCCGGGACCGTTCGGGGAGCGGTCTCGACATGCGGGCGCTTCCGCAGCCCGTCGTGACGGTCGTGCTCGGGTTCGCGGACGACATGCTGACGGTCGACGGCGCCACCGGCCGGAAGACGCTCGGGGGCCTGGTCGCCGCCCAGTTCCCGGGGCCCACCCGCGTTCGCGGTGAGCGGGTGGAGTGCGTCGAGCTGCATCTGTCACCGGTGGTCGCGTCCGGCCTGCTGGGCGTCGCCGCGTCCGAACTGAACGGGGCGGTGACCGACCTGGACGACGTGTGGGGGCGCCAAGCGCGGCTGCTGCGGGAGCAGTTGGCGGCCGCAGCGACGTGGCCACAACGCTTCGCACTGGTGGACGCGTTTCTGGCCGGGCGCCTTGCGGAACCACCATCGATCGACCCGGAAGTGGCCGCCGGCTGGGAGCACATCGTCAGCCGGCGCGGCCGGATCCGGGTCAACGACCTCGCTGCGTCCTGCGGTTGGAGTCGCAAGCGGCTCTGGTCCAGGTTCAGCACTCAACTCGGCCTCACGCCCAAGCGGGCCGCGATGCTGGTCCGGTTCGACCACGCCGTCGCCGGTCTGCGCGCGGGCAAGGACCCCACCGAGGTCGCCATGGCCTGCGGCTATGTCGACCAGTCCCATCTGCACCGCGATGTGCTGGCGTTCGCCGGGTGTACGCCCGGCGCGCTGAGCGAAGCGATCGAGAGGAATCAACGATGACGACGACGAATGACAACCTGACGCATGCCGACGAGAGCAAGTATGAGCTGGTCGAACGGCTCGTGTTCGGCAGCATGGCCGCGCAGACGGTCCGCGCGGCCGCCCGGTTGAAGGTGATGGAGCTGATCGGCGACAAGCAGCGGTCGGCCGCCGAGATCGCCGCCGACGCCGGAGCGAGCACCCAGCCCATGACCCGCCTGCTGCGCGCCCTGACCAGCCTGGGCCTGCTGCGCGAACACACCGCGGGTTCCTTCTCGGTGACCCCCGCGGGCGCGCTCCTCGACCCGACCCGGCCCGACTCGCTCAGCGCACTGGTGGGGATGTTCACCGAACCGACGATGCTGCGCGCCTGGGAGCACCTGGACGACAGTGTGCGAACCGGTGACATCGCGTTCGACGCGGTCTTCGGCAAGGACTTCTTCAGCCATCTCAAGGAACTCCCCGCGCTGTCGGCCGAGTTCAACGCGGCCATGAGCCAGGCCGCCACGGCGACGGCCGCCGCGCTGCCGCTCGCCTTCGACTTCGGCCGGTTCACCACGGTCGCCGACGTCGGCGGCGGCGACGGCACCCTGCTCGGCGGTGTGCTCCGCGCGCATCCAGCCCTCACGGGCGTCATCTACGACACCCAAGAAGGCCTGGCCCAGGCCCCGACGACGCTGGAGCGGCAGGGGCTCACGGAGCGCTGCTCCCTGGTGGCCGGAGACTTCTTCCGATCGGTGCCCGAAGGCGCCGACCTGTACCTGATGAAGAGCATCCTGCACGACTGGACGGACGACCAGGCGGTCACGATCCTGGCCCACTGCCGCGAGGTGCTGCCGCCTGCCGGACGCGTACTGATCGTGGAGCCCGTGCTGCCCGAGGTCGTCGACCCCGAGACCGCCGGGCTCACCTACCTCACCGACCTCAACATGCTGGTGAACGTGGGCGGCAGGGAACGCACCCGCGCCGACTTCGAGGACGTGTGCCGCAGGGCGGGGCTGTCCCTGACCTCGGTGACCCCGCTGACGCAGGCGCCACCGTTCTGCCTCATCGAGGCGACCGCCGCGCCCCGTTAGGCGGGTGCCCCCGCGGAGCGGGGCGCCGAGCCCTTCAGCGCAGTGGTGTCGACGTACCTCACCTCATAGACGCGCTCCATGAACTTCCAGCCGTCCGAGGTGCGTTGATAACGGTCGTGGTACACGGCGTGGTTCGCGTGCGAGCTGCCGTCACGCAACGTCCCGAACTCCGCGATGTACGCACGGCCTGCCGCACGGTCGCCCTCGACCCGGATCGTGCCCGGGTGCACGGTCTGCACGAAGTAGTTCCAGTTGGCCTGCAGACGCTCGATCCCGGCACGGATCTCCTCCCGGCCGACCAGCGCGATGCCGGCGTCGGGGATCCGCAGCGCTCCGTCCTGTGTGAACAGCGCCGCGAAGCGGTCGTAGTCGTGCATCATCGCCGCGTCGGTGAACTCGCCTCGCAGCGCCTCGATCTCGAAGCGATCCACGATGCTCTGAAGGTTGCCCATGTTTTCCTTCCTCCTCAGGTTCTCCCTGGTGCTGCCGGCGGGTGCCGTCGGGGGCGGTGCCTCCTGCTTCGCGCGGAGGCGTACGTACCCCCCCCCGCCCCCGAAAAAAGCCCGCGGCAAAGTTGGGGGGGGCGCCCCCCCCCCACCCCGCCCCAGCCCGCGGGGCCCCGGGGGCCCCCCGCCCCCCGGGGGGGCCCCCGCCCCCG
>NZ_JBHYIG010000245.1:0-15258 GCF_042740015.1 Streptomyces sp. NPDC059037 | reverse complement strand
GTCCTGCACCATGCCGAGGCACTCGCCGAGGCTCCCGGAAAGCGATTCGTCGACTACGAACAGCCGATCCTTGTGGACGGCGAACGGGTCTGGCGGCGCTTCCACGACATCGACTCCTCGGCGGGCGCCTTCGACTACTCCCCGGCGGTCCCCCAGGGGCAGGACCCCTTCGATGTCATCGCCCAGGACATGCTCGGCGCCGGAATCGGCATCACGGGGCGGGTCGGCGCCGCCGAATGCCACCTCTTCGAAGCCGGTGAGGTCGTGAACTTCGGGATCGGCTGGATCGAGGAGAAGCTGGGCCACAGGGCCTGACACCGACCGCGTCTTTGGCCCGGCCGGTGTCAGAGCCGTGACAGTCGCGTGTCTGCTCCGTCGGCGAGTGTTGCCGCAACAACCCGCCACGGAAGGCAATCCCATGACGCAAACGGCTCCCGTCCCGCACGGCCTCCCCATGGAGCGCGATGCGGGTCCCTTCGACCCGCCGAGCCAGATCACCGCGCTGCGCGAGGCCCGCCCCGTCAGTCCCCTGATCTTCCCCGACGGTCACGAGGGCTGGCTCGTCACCGGCTACGACGCGGTCCGCCGGCTCATGGCCGACACCCGGTTCAGCTCCCGTCAGGACATCGGCCCCGTACACGTGCCGTACGAGGTCCCCGGCATGCCCGCCGTGACAGAACCGTCCCCGCAGATCCCGGGCGTCTTCATCGCCATGGACGCGCCGGACCACACCCGGCTGCGGCGCAAGCTGACCGGCGCCTTCACCGTCAAGCGCATGAAGCAGCTCGAGGAGAGCATCGTCGACATCGCCGAGCGTCAACTGGACGAGCTGGCGCGCCTTGCCCCGCCGGTCGATCTGGTCAAGGAGTTCGCGCTGCCGGTGCCGTCCCTGGTGATCTGCGAACTGCTCGGCGTCCCCTACGAGGACAGGGAGACCTTCCAGACCAACTCCGCGAAGTTCATGGAGAGGGACATCGGGCTCGAAGACAAGATGGCCGCGTACACCGGCCTGACCACGTACCTGGCCGAACTGGTCACGCGTAAACGCGCCGAACCAGGCGAAGACATCCTGTCCGACCTGGCCCGCCACGACGACCTCACCATCGAGGAGCTGACCGGCGCCGCCTTCCTGCTGCTGCTCGCGGGGCACGAGACCACCGCCAACATGCTGGGCCTCGGCACCTTCGCACTCTTGGAGCACCCCGAGCAGCTCGCCGAACTGCGCGCCGACCCGGAGCTGATGCCGGGCGCGGTCGAGGAACTGATGCGCTACCTGTCCGTTGCCGACATCTTCTATCGCTATGCCACGGAGGACATCGAGCTCGACGGCGAGACAATCCCCGAGGGATCGACGGTCGTTGTCTCGCTGCTGGCCGCCAACCGCGACCCACTGCGCTTCGACGACCCCGGCACGCTGGACATCCACCGCCAGGCCCGCGGCCACACGTCCTTCGGCCACGGCATCCACCAATGCCTCGGCCAGCAGCTGGCCCGGATCGAGATGCGCGCCGGTTTCGAGGGACTGCTGCGTCGCTTCCCGACCCTCAGGCTCGCCATTCCCGCCGGTGAGGTGAAGCTCAGGAGCGACATGAACATCTACGGAGTGCACGAACTGCCGGTCACCTGGACGGAATCGGCCCGGTAGCGGCACACGAAACTTGCTGGTCGGTCAGCCGGCGACGGCCGACACAAAGGCATCCGGATCGTCGAACATGACGTTGTGCCCGGCCTCCGGAACGGTGATCACTCGTACTCCGGAGGCGGCCAGCTCGTCCCGGCTATCCAGTTCGCCGCTCAGCCCGCCCTGCACGAAGACCCGCTCCATGGGCAGATCCATGAGCATCCTGCGCATCGTGGGCCGCGTCCCCCTCACGAGCCCCGTCGCACTGCGGTGCAGGGCGCGCGGGTCGGCGAGCCGCATGGTCGCCGCCCACTTGGAGCCGACCTTGTCCAGCACGCGCGCGTAGCCGTCAGTGACGAACTCATCCTCTCCGTAGGAGGCGATTCCGCTGCTGCCCGCCGTCGCGACGGGGTTCGGATCGAGATTGGCTTCAGTGAGCACGAGCCGTGACACAAGGTCCCCGCGCCGGTGCGCGAGCACGATGGCCACGGCGCCGCCCATGCTGTGCGCGACGATCTCCGCTCCCGAGATCGCCGCATCGTCCAACACCGCGGCCAGGGCGTCCGCGTGGTTCTCCAGGGTGTAGCCGAAGTCCGCCGGGCGGTCACTGATTCCGTGGCCGGGCAGATCGACGAAGAGTGATCGGCGTCCGGCCAGTTCGGGCCTGGCGGCGATGTGCGCGTGGTAGACGCTCGATGCCGCGCCCAACCCGTGCACGTACACCCGGGCAGGGCCTGAGCCGTCAGCTTCCGTCCAGCGGACACAGCTCCCCTGTGCGTCGAACCTTGTCTCGCGCATCGCCACTCCCCCGCTCTTGTACATCCCGACCACCAGAACAATACATCGGCGACGATGTATTGCGCCGTCGAGGTACAGCGGTCGTACGGCACAATGCACCGCATGCTCGAACTGGCCATCATCGGATTCCTCTACGACGCACCACTGCACGGCTATGAGCTGCGCAAACGCATCACAGCGCTGACGGGGCACGTGCGCCCGGTCGCGGAGAGCACGCTGTACCCCGCGATCATGCGGCTCGAGAAGGCGGGCCTCCTCGCCCGCGAGACTCAGCCCGGATCAGGGGCGGCTCCCCGGCACGTCCTGAGTCTCACGGCGGAAGGGCGGCGCGAGCTGCGCCGCAGACTCGCGGAACCGGGGCAGGCGGACATCACCGACGAGAACCGCTGGTTCACCGTCCTCGCCTTCCTCCGGCATCTGGACGACAAGCCGGCACAAGCCGCGGTCCTGCGGCGCCGTCTGGCCTTCCTGGAGGAGCCCGCCAGCTTCTTCTACGAGGGTGAGCGCCCGCTGCGCGCCGAGGAACTGGACGACCCGTTCCGGCGCGGCATCCTCACCATCGCCCGGGCGACGAGCCGGGCCGAACTCAACTGGCTGCGGGTGACGCTGGATTCACTCCACTGAAGCGGCGGCGGAAGCGTCGCCGTGCGGCACCGGGCAGCCTCGCACCCCCGGCACCGGAAATGTGCCGAGCTCTCCTACCCGATAGCCGTTGGGGTACCCCTTGATCTCCCAGTTCTGCCGGGCGTAATGCGGTGCGGTGCGCGGCGGCATCAGGCGCACGGCACGGCCGCGCAGTCGGACGGCGCCCCTGACCAGTTTGCGGGCGGCGGCACCCGGCGGTTCGTAGCGGAAGGCCCGCAGCAGGGGCTCGTCGAGCAGCGCGAGGGTCGAGGCACGCAACAAGGGCGCCAGGGCGCGCGGATACCAGGACGCCATGAGGTCGAGGGTCGCGTCGGAGACCCTGCGCGCGCCCTCGTCCCACCCGAAGTGGGCCTCTTCGTAGGCATCGAGACAGCGCTCGAAGTCTTCGTAGGACTCCGGGATGTCCTGGATCCCCATGTGCTGCCCCAGGGTGCGGTAGTAGACGGAGGCGGCGACCGTCTCGTGGCGTGAAAGCCGGCGCCATCCGTAGGCGTCGATCCAGCGCTTGGGCATCACCACGAAGGTGCTCAGCACGTACCGCATGTCTTCATTACTGATGTCGTAGCTGCGGTGCATCTGGTTGATGCGGCGGATCGCGTCGCGGCCCTCGTCCGTGCCGAAGCCGTGCTCGACGACGGCGTCGAGCAGCAGGGCCGTGTCGTCGTACCGCTTCTGCGTACGGTCCGTCAGTTCAGCGGTCTCGGCGAGGAGTCGGCCGATGCTGGGAACGGCGTAGGTGCGGTAGAGCGCCAGCTCGAGAGCGCGGGTGAAGTCCCAGGGGAACTCGTACACCGCGGTGAGGCGGTAGATCTTCAGAGCGTCCTTCTCCGGGTCGAGACCCCGGATCTCCTTGAGCCGCTCATAGCGCTTCACCGCGCGGTCCCCCTTCAGTCGACGGAACTCCAACTCTACTTTGGGGTACGTAAGATGGATGATCAACGGCGCCGGCCAGCGCCCGGGGGGGGGAAGGTGGCTCGCATGTTCGGCAAGTTGCGCAAGTTGTGGCGCACGGAGGAAACCATGCACGCCGAGAAGGAGCGTGCCCACAACCTCTTCGAGGCGGCCGCGGTCTACGTGGCGGCCTGCGCGGAGGACGACCAGGACCAGATGGACGAGGCCACCGGCTGGGTGTCGCCGGAAGCCCTGTCCTTCGGTGTCAGCGAGCTGGCGTGCCGCGCGGTCATCGCCCTCGCCCGGGAGCGCGACGAGTCGCCGAAGGACGTGGCGCGTACGCTCCTCGGCCTGCCTGCCGCCTGACATCCGTGTGCGTGGGGTCGGGGCAGGCCAGCGCCTCACCGAGTGGGTTGCCCGTCTCGGCCGCGTGGGCGAGCCGTTCCCGTACGTCGCGCGGCGTGCGGGGGCGGTAGCCGGGGCCTCCGCCGCAGCAGTCCTGCCGGAAGCGCAGCCCGGCGGTGAGGACCGCGCTCAGGGCGCGCCATGCCGCCGTGTCACGTCGCTTGGGCACGGCAAGCGCGGAGCCCGCGTTGAGCAACTGACCGCCGCACTGGGGACAGATGTCGATGCGCACGCGTCCGTAGTCGGCCGTCTTCTTGAAAGAAGCGCGGCACGGCAGACAGACGAAGTGCGAACTGGCTCTGGGCATGACAGCCAGCATAGGCGTGCGGAACGAGGCCGACGAGTGAATTTTCCTGGTCATCCACCCCTCGACGATCAAGCGGACCAGTGGTTAGGGTGCGCCGACGGATGAAGCGATGGGGAGGCTGGCAATGGCCGGAACGGACGACGCAGTCGCCGCCGAGGACGACGCGCTGTACGTGCTGACCGCGGTGCTGCTGACACCCGCGAAGTTCCCGAGCGTGCTCGGTGACGATTATCCGGAGGCGTGCGCGGCCCTGGGACTGGCGCCGCTGGCCGCCGGGTACGGCCTAGTGCTGGGCCAGGACGGCGCCGGAGCCCGGTGGACGGTCGTCGTCGACGATGTGTCGCTCGTCGCCGTGGCGATCGCGTCCTGGGACTGCGGCATGGAGTACGACCTGTCACCCGATGAACGCACGGTGGTCGCCGCGCTGCCCGGCTGGCCCCTGGCCGTGGCCGTCGCCGCGCCCGGTGTGCCCGCTCCCCATGACCCCGAACCGGACCCCGAGGACACGGATCTCACGCCGCTCTCGCCCCCGCAGACCGACACCTGGGGACCCGCCCAACGGCGGCTCGGTGCCGACGAGATCGCGTCGCAGTGGGCGGCCTGGCGCGACCAGATCGATGACGCCGACTTCCAGCCGGACGACGTGGATGCTCAGGCCGATGCTCCACAGGACGCCGACAAGGAGGCTTCTTCGGAGAGCGACGACGCGGATTCCGCGGACGGGTCGCTCACCGGCGTGCGTCGGGTCATGGCGGAGGTACGGGCGTATGTGAGCACTCCCCCGCCCCTGGGGCGCGTGCGGTCGTCGTTCGCCTCCGGAGAGGCCCGAACGTTGCGCGCAGACGGTCCTGGCTGGTCGCTGGTGGCCAGGACCGACGACATCGCGTTCGTCCTGCTGGACGAGGAGCCGGGCGAGGTGCTGCCCGTGGGGCGAGGGCCCGAACTCCCCGGGCTCCTCGAAGCGCTCGACAAGATGGCCGTGCGCCCCGCCTGATCCCCGCCGGTTCGGATCTCCCGGCCCCTGGCTCTACGTCAGTGAGGCGGTCCGGGGTCGACGAGCAGCGCCGCCATGGCCGTGTCGTGGTCCTCGTGGTCCCGGAGGGCCGCGAGTTCACCGCGCCAGGTCTCGTCCCACCCTGTTGCGCGGCTCCCGGCGCGGACCAGGTCGAGGGCCAGCGCCCCGGTCACCGGGGTGCCGCGTTCGCGCAGCAGCCGGACGGCCGCGAGCAGTGCCGCACGCGCGCGTGGGGTGGGCACGTCGACCGAGACGCCCGTGGTGAAGGGCAGCCGTTCGGGGCGTTCCTCGACCAGGGCCAGGAGCTGTTCCCAGCGTTGCGCGTGGTGTTCGCCGTGCCGGATGGCGGCCAGCGCCGCCTTCCATGTCAGCGCGGCCGCCTCGCGATACAGGCCCACGGCCCGCAACGAGAAAGCCACGGCGTCGGCGACGAGGAGCGAGCGCTGAGAGCCTCGTGAGACCGGCAAGGACTCTCCGATGCCCGCGAGACGACGAAGTGCGTCAGCCCTCAGTTCCGGGTCCCTGGCCGCGTCCACGCGTTCCTGGAGCGTACGCATGGCATCCCTGAGGATGGGCCCGCCTTCCGCCCTCAGGGGGAACCACAGCAACTGCTGGGCCGCCGTCTCCCATTCCCATGTGGATCGCTGCCGGTCGGTGATGACGTGGGCCACGGCGCGCATGGCGTCGGTCGATTCCGGTGTGAACCAGGCCGGCAGAGCCCGGCATGCGGCGACGGCGGTCTCCTTGGTGCCCTCCTTCACCAGGCGCGTGAGGAAGGCGGTGTAGGCCACGCCCACGGATTCGCTCACGGCTCCCGCGCGCCCTTGGATCACCACTTCCCTGACCGCGGCTTCGTCCGCCGCCTGGGCAAGACGGTCGGCGATGCCGGGTCGGTCGATCCCGGCGAGGAGGAAGCGAGCGATGACGGCGCGTACGTCGCGGTGCTGGCCCGGCGCGTCCCAGGCCCGCACCAGAGCGTCGAACGCCTCGTCACCGGCGAGCACACCCAGGGCCCGCACGGCCTCTTTGCGGGTGCCCACGGGGGCGTCGGCCGCGCGGGCGACAGGGGCGAGCAGGGCGACGGCTTCCATGTCCGGCATGGCTGCCAGGAGCCGGCGGACGGATGCCATGGCGGCACGCCCCCGTACGCCGCCCGTCGCGGCGTGCCGCAGCAGGATCTCCAACAGCGGCTCGCTTGCGGGCGCGGCAACGTCGTGCGCCACGCCGGGCACCTCGCCCAGCGCCCCGAGTGCCGCCGCGGCGACGGGCTGGGGTGCCGACTCCGCGAGTGCGGTCAGTAGTTCGGCGTCGCGAAGTTGTGCCGCCGCGTCGGCCCGGGTGCGCAGCGGGGCCAGTTCGTCAGTGGCCACGCGCGCGTGGTGCTCGTCCCAGGAGCGGCGCTGTCCGGGGAGCCAGCGGCCGGTGGGGCTCGGGTGCAATGCGGCCGACCAGGCGGACGCCCGAGCACGTACCCGGCCGGTGAGTCCGTCCCGGGCAGCAGCCAGCACAGAGTCCAGCAGGTCGGTTCGCCGGGTGACGAGGGTGCGCAGAACGACCGGCACCACGATGAACGAGGCGTCGAGGCCGATCAGTTCGGCGCTGCGCTGCTCCCTCAGCCGCGCGGGTGCCACCCAGGCCGCCGCGGCGCGGGCCGCGAGGTCCGGGTCGCCGGGCTCCAGGGCGATGCGCCGGACCAGGGTGTCGAGCTCGGGCAACGCGGTGAGGTGGGGTGCGAGGAGTTCGGCGAGGGCCGTGTGGAGTTCGGGGCGTGCTCCCGTGGTGGCCGCTGTCGCCGGCCAGAGGGCTCGTGCCGCCGCCTCGTCGACGTCCAGCGGGGAGACGGGTCGGTGCGAGCGGGGGTCGGAGAGGACCTGGCAGAGCAACTCCGTCGCGTACCCGGCCCGGCTCCACTCGCCGGCCGAGGTGGCGCACTGCACGGTGCGGCGCAGCAGCTGCTCGGCCGCGGCCAGAGTGCGCGCGGTCGAGTCCCGGGACTGGACCGTGGTGATCACCGCGTCGCGCAGGACCCGGTCGGGCACTGCGGCGAGCAGGCGCCGGGTGGTTCCCGCGAGCTGCTGGAGGGCGGCCCTGCGCACCTCTTCCTGGTCGTGCCAGGCTCGCTCGCAGTCGACGGCGATCCGTGCGAACTCGTCCGGGTCACCCTCCAGTTCCGCACAGGCGAGCAACGCGGGCCAGGCCTGCAGACGGTGGTGGACGCGGTGCTGGTCCGCCATGCCGCGCAGCAACGGCTCCCCCAGGGCGAGCGGGAGCGCGACCGCGAGACGGCTCCGTGTCCATTCCTGGTTCGACGAGGACCAGCGCTCCACCCAGGGGGCGACGATCTCTGCCCGGTCGGTCGGTTGAAGGGCAGTGAGCGTGCCGATGGGGACACTGCGCATGGAGCGGCTGCTTCGGGTGCGTTCCTCGACCAGTCGACGTCGGTCCGGGCCGGGCAGCAGCGCCAGCAGGCCGTCCGGTTCGATGTCGTGCCGCCCTGGTCCGCGGTACCGGGATTGCCTCATG
This sequence comes from Streptomyces sp. NPDC059037, assembly GCF_042740015.1. Lineage (NCBI taxonomy): Bacteria > Bacillati > Actinomycetota > Actinomycetes > Kitasatosporales > Streptomycetaceae > Streptomyces > Streptomyces sp. NPDC059037. The sequence continues at coordinate 7,053 of NZ_JBHYIG010000245.1, read as the reverse complement.
GGGCAGCGGCGGGCCAGGTCCACGAGGTCCGCGGGCGGGAGTTCGCGCAGGGCGCGCCGCGTGGCCGATGGCAAGGCGCCTGCGGAGAGGCGCAGTTCGCGGTGTGCGCCGCTCGCGTCGGGGGGCGCGGCACGCAGGATCGCGAGGACGCGGGCCGGACGGCGCAGCAGGGAGCGTGCCGCTCGTGCCGTCAGGAGGTCGGGCGCCCGTTCGAGGAGCAGCAGCCCGGCTTCCGGGTCGCGTTCCGCGGCCAGGCTCGCGACCACGCGGCCGCGGCCTGTGAAGCGGTGGTGCTCGCGAGAGCCGAGGCTCTGCGATTGGGAGGCGAGGTATTCGGCGATGGCGTACGGGGCGGTGCGTGCCAGTGTGCTGAGCACTCCTGGCGGCGGATCGAGCCGGGGGAGCCATGCGGCGACCGTCCGGGCGGGGCATGCGGGCAGGAGTTGTGCGGCCTCCCGGGCTCCGAATCGTTCGTGGACCTGCGGCAGCAGGCGTGCGGCGAGCGCGTGACGACGGCTCAGCCGGAGTACGCGGAAGGTCTCGTGCCGTGCCCGTTTGATGTCGCTCAACGCGAGCTGCTCCAAGGCCGCTTCCGGCACGGGAAGCCGGATGGCGGCCGAGAGGGCACGGCGGCGCAGAAGGGGGTCGGTCAGGGCGTCGGAGATGGACGTGAGGTCACGCCGGGTGACGGCCAGGAAGAGCGCGGTGTGCCGCTCGTCAGGGGCACCGGCGGCGAGGGCCGCGCGGAGTGTCGCGTACGCCTCTGGGGTGAGCGCTCGGGCGTAGCGTGCCAGGGCGCTCATGCGGGCCGGGAAGGGCAGCGGGTCGAAGTGGGCCTTCAGCCAGGCCGACGTCAGCGGCGCGGGAGCGGGTTGGGGCTGGGACGGCGTCTGCGACGCCTCGTATGTGGCCATCAGCGATCACCGTGGGATCGCTGGACGGCCTCCTCTCGGGAAGTCATGTGCCCCATGATCACTGCCGAACCGCGGGTCGCGCAACGGGTTTTCCGCTCGTGGATCCACCGTGGGCCGATCCACGAGCGGGGAAACCGCCGGTTGCCGCGCGCCGGGCTCGGACCGACCAGCGTGGCACCTTTCTTAGAAGCGGCGGGTCAACGGCCTATCTCCTTGCGTGAGGCGCGGCGCAGCCTGCGCCGCTGGGCCGGGTCGAGTGTCAGATACGCCGCGGCCGGGACTCCCAGCACGATCAGGAGGGCGGCCCACCAGGGCAGCCAGATCAACAGGATGAGGCCCGCCGCCACACCTCCTGCGGCGATCTTCGCGTTCTTCGACATGTGCGTCGCCTCCTTCGCGGCTGCTGCCGCTCTCTGTCTTGAGAAACGGGATCGCGCCGCCCACAGTTCCAGTCTGCTCCCCTGATAGACCCCTGAGGCGCGACCCTGACATGACCCTGAGCCGCCTCCGGAATCCGAAGGGCGGCCCACAGGACAGTTCGAAGAGCGGCCGGCGAGCCTATTCGACCCGCAGCGGCTCACCGACCTCGTACATGTGGCGCAGCACCTGCCGGTAGGAATCGACGAATCCCGCCTCCACGTACGGCATCCCCAGCTCCGCGCAGTGGGCGCGGACCAGCGGCTGGGCGCGCCGCAGGCTGGGGCGGGGCATGCTCGGGAAGAGGTGGTGCTCGATCTGGTAGTTGAGTCCGCCCAGGAACCAGTCGGTCAGGAAACTGCCGCGGATGTTGCGCGAGGTGAGGACCTGACGGCTGAGGTGACCCCAGCGCTCGCCGTCGGGATCGGGCATTTCCATGCCCTTGTGGTTGGGCGCGAAGGCAAGACCCAGGTGCAGGCCGAACAGCGCCTGATGGATGGCGGCGAAGGCGATGGCGTGCCCCACGGGCATGGTGACGAGCAGCAGCGTCACGTAGCCGACCAGGTGGGCCACCAGGAGAAGGCCCTCCACGACGCGCTCGCGCGGGCTCTGGCGGCGCAGGTCCTGGAATCCGTAGATCTTCATGGCGACGCCCTGGAGCAGCGTCAGGGGGAAGAACAGCCAGGCCTGGTTGCGGGTGAGCCAGCGCCGGAAGCCGACGCGGACCCTGGCCTGCTGGCTGGTCCAGACGAGGACGTCCGCGGCGACGTCGGGGTCCTTCTCTATGTGGTTGGGATTGGCGTGGTGGCGGTTGTGCTTGTCGTTCCACCAGGCCGAACTCATCCCCAGGAGGAGGTTGCCGTGAATGAGGCCGAGGGCGCGGCTCACCCCGCGGTCGCCGGTGATCTGGGAGTGCCCCGCGTCATGCCCGATGAACGCCGTGCGGGCGCACAGCACCGACAGCACGGGCGCGAGGAGCAGCACCCACCAGGAGCCTCCCATCAGGAACATGCCCGCCGCCGTCGCCGTCAGGGCCAGCGCGTTGACCGCGATGGTCGAGGCGTACCAGCCGGTGCGGCGGCCCAGCAGCCCCTGCTCCTTGACGGTGCGCAGCAGGGGTGCGAAATCGCTTCCGGCAGGCTGCCTTCCGGTGGTGCCTGGGGAACGTTCCGCGACTGCTGCGGCGGCCTGGGGCATGGTGAGGTCTCCGGTCTGTGACTGGATCGGGCGGACTTCACTCAACGTATGAGCCGGTGACCTTGGGCAACCATGGCGCCTTCACCCGTCTTCCACAGGGGGTCAGCACCGCCCCACAGGGGGGTTAGCTACACCCCCGGAGTGGCGTGATCGGGATCACGCCGCCAGCGCTAACGCAGGCTCGGCAACGTGCTGTACTCTCGGCCGCTCCGGTCTCAGTAGTCAAGTTTGAGGAATGCGCCATCGCTGTGCACAGACTCCCCGCCGTGTCACCTTCCGAGATCTCTGAACTGTCCCGCTGTTCTGTGCTGTTCGTGCCCGCCGACCCGGCACGCACCGGCCGGGTGGCCTTCTGGCACCCGGACGGCGACGCGCCGCCCGCCGTCGCGGCCGGCACCGCAGAGGAGCTCACCATCGCCGTGCCCGGCGGGGACGGCGGGGCACGGCCCGGCGACGTCTCGGCCGTACTGCTGCCGGTGCGCGCGGCGCTGCCGGTGCTGACCCGCGCGCGTGCCAGGGCCGGGGCACATCCGACCGCCACGTTCTGGGGGACGGCGGGCGTGCTCGCCCTGCAACTGGCCGCACGCGGCCTGCTGTTGCCCGGTCTGACACCGAGTGACCACGACGCCTGGCGCTCGGGCCCGCTGGGCGCCGACGACCTGCGTCGCCTGCGCGACCTCGCGGCGGCGATGCCTCCGGCCGCACACGCCCTGCCGCTGGACGGCACCGAGCCCCTGCGGCTGCCCCAACCAGAGCGGCTGCTGCGGCAGTTCCTCGACGCGGTGGCCGATACGCTGCCGCGCACCCCCGCCGCCGCGGTCGCCGCCGGCGCGCCGGCCTTCGCCGCGCCGCAGCCGCAACACATCCCCGAGCAGCGGCCCTGGGCCATGGATGTCGCCGCCGGGCACGACGCGGGCGTACGCGTCTCCTTGCGCGTCGAGATCCCCGGGCTCGTGGCGCAGACCTCCGACGAGAGCAGGCTGCAGTTCCGCGCCGTGCTGCAGATGCACAGCGTCAGCGATCCCTCGCTCGTCGCCGACGCGGCCGAGGTCTGGGCCGGTTCGGCCGCCTCGGGGCAGGCCTTCGGACCGCGCTCCCGGATGGACGCGCTGCTCGCGCTGCGCCGCGCCACACGCGCGTGGCCGCCGCTCGCGCCGCTGCTCTCGGCCACCGTGCCCGACGCCATCGAGCTCGCCGACGAGGAAGTGACCGCGCTCCTCGGCGAAGGCTCGCGGCTGCTCGCCGCCGCGGGTGTCGAGGTGCACTGGCCCAAGGAGCTGGCGCGCAACCTCACCGCCCGCGCGGTCATCGGCCCGCCCGACGACGACTCCAGGGACCCCGACAAGCCGTCGTCGGACACCCCGTCGTACCTCTCCGCCGACGCGCTGCTCGCCTTCAACTGGCGGTTCGCGCTGGGCGACAAGGAGTTGTCCCGCGCGGAGCTCGACCAGCTCGCGGAGGCCAACCGTCCCGTGGTGCGCCTGCGTGACCAGTGGGTGCTCATCGACCCCGAAGAGGCACGGCGCGCTCGCGAGGACCAGGACCACAAGGTCACCCCGATCGACGCGCTGAGCGCCGTGCTGACCGGCACCACCGAAGTGGCCGGGCAACGGGTGGACGTCCAGCCGACCGGCTGGCTGGCGACGCTCCGCGAACGCCTCGCCGACCCGGAGGGCATGGAACCCGTCGGGCAGCCGGCTGCGCTCGCCGCGAATCTGCGCGACTATCAGCTCCGCGGTCTGAACTGGCTCGCCCGCATGACCTCGTTGGGCCTGGGCGGCTGCCTGGCGGACGACATGGGTCTCGGCAAGACCATCACGCTGATCTCCCTGCATCTGCACCGGCAGACGGACCCCGAGTCCGCAGGACCCACCCTGGTGGTCTGTCCGACGTCCCTGATGGGCAACTGGCAGCGTGAGATCGAGAAGTTCGCGCCCGGCACCCCCGTGCGCCGTTTCCACGGAGCCCGGCGCGGCCTGGAGGACCTGGCCGACGGCGAGTTCGTGCTCACCACCTACGGCACCATGCGCCTCGACGCGGACAGCCTGGCCAAGGCTCCGTGGGGCATGGTCGTCGCCGATGAGGCCCAGCACGTCAAGAACCCGTTCTCGGCGACCGCCAAGCAGCTGCGCACCATTGGCGCACGCGCGCGCGTGGCACTCACCGGCACCCCCGTGGAGAACAATCTCTCCGAGCTGTGGGCGATCCTCGACTGGACGACACCGGGGCTGCTCGGCAAGCTCGGCACGTTCCGCACCCGCTACGCGCAAGCCGTCGAAGGCGGCAAGGACCCGGCCGCCGCCGAGCGGCTATCGCAGCTCGTACGCCCCTTCCTGCTGCGCCGGCGCAAGTCCGATCCGGGCATCGCGCCCGAGTTGCCGCCCAAGACCGAGACCGACCGGGCCGTCTCCCTCACCACGGAGCAGACCGGTCTGTACGAAGCCGTCGTGCGGGAGACCCTGGCGGAGATCGCCGGTGCCGACGGTTTCACGCGCCGCGGTCTGATCGTCAAGCTGCTCACCGGACTGAAGCAGATCTGCAACCACCCCGCGCAGTACCTCAAGGAGGACGCCCCGCGGATCGAAGGGCGCTCCGGGAAGCTGGAACTCCTCGACGAGCTGCTCGACACGATCCTCGCCGAGGACGCGGGCGTGCTCGTCTTCACGCAGTACGTGCAGATGGCGCGACTCATCGAGCGGCATCTGGCAGCCCGTGGCGTGCCCTCCCAGTTCCTGCACGGCGGAACGCCCATCGCGGCGCGCGAGGCGATGGTGCAGCGCTTCCAGGACGGTGAAGTGCCCGTCTTCCTGCTGTCGTTGAAGGCCGCGGGCACGGGGCTGAACCTGACGCGGGCCGAGCATGTCGTGCACTACGACCGCTGGTGGAATCCCGCCGTCGAGGCGCAGGCCACGGACCGCGCGTACCGCATCGGGCAGGCACAGCCCGTGCAGGTGCACCGTCTGATCGCGGAGGGGACGATCGAGGACCGGATCGCCGAGATGCTGCTGCGCAAGCGGGAGTTGGCGGACGCGGTCCTCGGTGCCGGTGAGGCGGCGCTGACGGAACTCACCGATGCCGAACTGTCGGATCTGGTGGAGCTGCGAGGGGGGACGCGATGAACGACACGTACGACGAGGCGTTCGACGAAACACACGAGGAGTCCGGGCAGGGTGCGCGCCGTCACGAGCGCACCTTCGCCGCGCTGCCGCCCGCGCACGGGCGGGGGTTCGCGCAGAGCTGGTGGGGCCAGGCCTGGCTGAAGGCGCTGGAGGACACGGCGCTGGACCTCCAGCAGCTCAAGGCGGGCCGCAGGCTCGCGCGCGCGGGTGCCGTGGGCGCGGTGTCGGTGCGTCCCGGGCGCATCACCGCGGTCGTCCAGGACCCGGACGGCACTGCGCATCGCTCGGACGTGCTGCTGCAGCAGTTGACCGATGCCGAGTGGGACCGCTTCCTGGGCATGACCGTGGAGCGCGCCGGGCACATCGCGGCGCTGCTCGACCGCGAGATGCCGCCGCATCTGGTGGAGGACGCGGCGGCCGCGGGCGTCGAACTCCTGCCCGGCATCGGCGACCTGGAGCCCGAGTGCGACTGTGACGCGTGGGACCACTGCGGGCACACGGCCGCGCTCTCCTACCAGATGGCCAGGCTGCTCGACCAGGATCCGTTCGTGCTGCTCCTGATGCGCGGCCGTGCGGAGCGTGAGCTCCTTGACGAGCTGCAAGTACGCAGCGTGGCGCAGGCGGAGGCCGAGGAGACCCCGGAGGAGGAGCAGGACGAGGCCCAGGAAGGCGTGTACGCCGCTGTGGCGTACGCCGAGGGCGCCATCCTCCCTCCGCTGCCCGACCTCCCTCCCCTGCCCGCAGAGCCGGGCCTGCCGCCCTCGCTCGACACGGAGGCGGAGCCCGCGCCGGGCATCGACGTGACGGCGCTCGAGTTCCTGGCGGCGCGGGCGGCCGCGGAGGCGCACCGCCTGCTGGCCGAGGCGCTCGCCCCCGGGCACGAACGGCAGCCGGTCGAGGTGGAGTTGACGCCAGGTGAGGACGCCGTGCGGCTGGCCGCCGCGGCGCCGGGCGCGCCGGTGGTGGCGCGGCTCGCTTCGGCGTCCGACCGGGGCAAGGACGGGCTCGCGCTGGCCGTGCGGGCCTGGGAGTTCGGCGGACCCGCCGCGCTGTCCGTGCTCGAGGAGGAGTGGACGCCCGGCGCCGAAGCCCTGGCACGCGCGCGTGCCGCCCTCGACGCGGCCTGGGACGAGGACGAGCGGCCGCAGCTGCGGGCCGCCCGCAACCGCTGGACCGTGGTCGGCGGCGACGCCCAGCTGCGGCACGGGGACGACGGCCGCTGGTGGCCCTACCGCAAGGAACGCGGCCGGTGGACCCCGGCGGGCCCGGCCACCCACGACCCGGCGACGGCGCTGGCCGTGGTGACCGGCAGCGAGTGACACCCACCGGTGCGGGGGGGGGGGGGCGGGGGCCCCCCCCCCCCCCCCCCGCGCCCCCCGCCCCCGGGGCGTTTAAAAAAACGTAGC
>NZ_JBHYIG010000244.1:0-15294 GCF_042740015.1 Streptomyces sp. NPDC059037 | reverse complement strand
GGGCCCCCCCCCCCCCCCCCGGGGCCGCGCCCGGCGGGCCCCCCCCCCCCCGGCGCGTGAGTGCCCTCGCGCCCTTACTTCTTGCGGGCGGTCGCCTTCTTGGCGGTGGTCTTGCGCGCCGTCGACTTCTTCGCGGGCGCCTTCTTGGCGGTGGCCTTCTTGGCCGGCGCGGTCTTCTTCGCCGTGGCCTTCTTCGCCGGCGCGGCCTTCTTCGCCGTCGTCTTCTTGGCCGTGGCCTTCTTGGCCGTCGCCGCCTTCTTGGCGGTGGTCTTCTTCGCCGTGGTCTTCTTCGCCGTCGTCTTCTTGGCGGTGGCCTTCTTGGCGGTGGCGGCCTTCTTCGCCGTCGCCTTCTTGGCGGTGGCCTTCTTGGCCGCGGCCTTCTTGACCGTCGCCGAAGCACCGCCGGTCAGGCTGCCCTTGGGCGCCTTCTTGACCGCGACGTCGTTCTTCGGGAGCTTCTTCGAGCCGCTGACCAGGTCCTTGAAGCCCTGACCCGCGCGGAAGCGCGGAACCGAGGTCTTCTTGACCCGGACGCGCTCCCCGGTCTGCGGGTTGCGGGCGTAACGGGCCGGACGGTCGACCTTCTCGAACGAGCCGAAGCCGGTGACCGAAACGCGGTCTCCGCTGACCACGGCACGGACGACTGCGTCCAGAACCGCGTCCACAGCGTCGGCGGCCTGCTGACGGCCACCCACCTTGTCGGCAATCGCTTCTACGAGCTGCGCCTTGTTCACGTCTTCCCCTTCGGAGACATCGCCCGAGCGTATTCGCCAGGCTTTTTCGCACGTTAGGCAGATATATACCGCAAATCAAACACGAAACGGGCTAATCACCCTTGTGCCGCAACGAACTGGACTGTCCATGAGTTCCTCGAAGGTCCCTCGCAGGCCCGTTGAGCCTTGCCGCTCAGGTGTCTTCGGGGAATCGGCCCTCGTCAGCCTTGTCGAGGTCCGCCATCAATCGCTCCAGACGCCTTGCCGCATCGGCGAGATCGTGTTTGGCCGCGGCCGTAATGACCAGCAGCTTCCGGGTCAGCGCCATCCGTACGCCCTCCGGGACTTGCAGTGCACGCACTCTTGAGTGCGCTTCCTTCAGTTGGTCCGCAACAAGCCCGTAGAGCTCGAGTTGGCTGTCACGTCCCATGCACCGATTGTGCCATCTGGGGCGAGTTGTCGCCTCCGCAGGGGGTAACTACCCACATCCGGCGCCCTCCTGAGGGTACCCGGTCGGACTGAGTACAAGGGGATTTCAAGCCTCTTCTGCCTTCCGCGTCAAGGGAGTTGAGACCACTCGTTCAGGTCATCGGGCTCCTGAAGGACGCGCACACAGAAGTACCCCCAACCGTCCACGATTGGGGGTACGTCAGGGTGTTGCGGGGGTGTCAGACCTGCACGGTCCGCGGCTTGTACGCGGGGCGCCCGGACTCGTACGCGGCGATGTCCGGCTCGTTCTGCAGCGTGATGCTGATGTCGTCCAGGCCGTTCAGGAGCCGCCAGCGGGCGTTCTCGTCGAGCTCGAAGTCGGCGGTGACGCCCTCCGCGCGGACCTGGCGATCCTGCAGGTCAACGGTGATTTCGGCCTGCGGGTCGCGCTCGGTCAGCGCCCACAGCGCGTCCACGACCTTCTGGTCGAGCACGACGGTGAGCAGGCCGTTCTTCAGCGAGTTGCCGCGGAAGATGTCGGCGAAGCGCGAGGAGATGACGGCCTTGAAGCCGTAGTTCTGCAGCGCCCACACGGCGTGCTCGCGGGAGGAGCCCGTGCCGAAGTCGGGACCGGCGACCAGGACCGTGGCGCCCTGGCGTTCGGGCTTGTTCAGGACGAACTCGCCGTCCTTGCGCCAGGCCTCGAAGAGCCCGTCCTCGAACCCGTCCCGGGTGACCTTCTTCAGCCAGTGGGCGGGGATGATCTGGTCGGTGTCGACGTTGCTGCGGCGCAGCGGTACGGCCCGGCCGGTGTGCGTGGTGAAGGCTTCCATGGTTCTCAGACTCCGGCGGTCGCGGGGGTGTCGGACAGGTCCGCGGGCGAGGCGAGATGGCCGGTGACCGCGGTGGCGGCGGCGACCTGCGGGGAGACCAGGTGAGTGCGGCCGCCCTTGCCCTGCCTGCCTTCGAAGTTGCGGTTGGAGGTCGACGCGGAGCGCTCGCCGGGGGCCAGTTGGTCGGGGTTCATGCCCAGGCACATCGAGCAGCCCGCGTGCCGCCATTCGGCGCCCGCGGCGGTGAAGACCTTGTCCAGACCCTCGTCGATGGCCTGCAGGGCGACCCGGACCGAGCCGGGAACGATCAGCATCCGTACGCCGTCGGCGACTTTGCGCCCCTCGACGATGGACGCGGCCGCCCGCAGGTCCTCGATACGGCCGTTGGTGCAGGAACCTACGAAGACCGTGTCGACCTTGATGTCACGCAGCGGCTGCCCGGCGCTCAACCCCATGTATTCCAGGGCCTTTTCGGCGGCGTTGCGCTCCGACTCGTCTTCGTACGAAGCCGGATCGGGGACCTGCGCGGAGAGCGGCGCGCCCTGCCCGGGATTGGTGCCCCAGGTGACGAACGGCGAGAGCGCGGCGGCGTCGATGTACACCTCGGCGTCGAAGACCGCGTCCTCGTCCGTCTTCAGGGTCTTCCAGTACGCGACCGCGGCGTCCCAGTCCGCGCCCTGCGGGGCGTGCGCGCGGCCCTCGATGTAGTCGAAGGTGGTCTGGTCGGGGGCGATCATGCCCGCGCGGGCACCGGCCTCGATCGACATGTTGCAGATGGTCATGCGGGCCTCCATCGAGAGTTTCTCGATGGCGGAGCCCCGGTATTCCAGGATGTAGCCCTGGCCGCCGCCGGTGCCGATCTTCGCGATGATGGCGAGGATCAGGTCCTTGGCGGTGACGCCGTCCGGCAGTTCGCCGTCGACCGTGATGGCCATGGTCTTCGGGCGGGCCAGTGGCAGCGTCTGGGTGGCCAGGACGTGCTCGACCTGGGAGGTGCCGATGCCGAACGCCAGGGCGCCGAAGGCACCGTGCGTGGAGGTGTGCGAGTCACCGCAGACCACGGTGGTGCCCGGCTGGGTCAGGCCCAGCTGCGGTCCCACCACGTGGACGACGCCCTGCTCGACGTCGCCGAGCGAGTGCAGCCGTACGCCGAACTCCGCGCAGTTCTTGCGCAGCGTCTCCAACTGGGCCCGCGAGACCGGGTCCGCGATGGGCTTGTCGATGTCGAGGGTCGGGGTGTTGTGATCCTCGGTCGCGATGGTGAGGTCGAGCCGCCGCACCGGACGGCCGGCCTGCCGGAGGCCGTCGAAGGCCTGCGGGCTCGTCACCTCGTGCAGCAGGTGCAGATCGATGAAGAGGAGGTCGGGCTCGCCTTCGGCGCGCCGGACGACGTGGTCGTCCCAGACCTTCTCCGCGAGTGTCCTACCCATCGCTTTCCCTCCGACCGGCTGTCTTGGGCCGGCCCAACTAGAGAATTGTTCGCCCACGCACGTACCCCTCGTGCCGCGCGTTGGCCGCGTATCCGTTGGTCCGCGGACCGCACCTACAGAGTGACGTGTTCCATGGAAAATTGAACTTGCGTTTCACAGAGTGAGACGCGAGTATCGACGCATGGACAACTCTAGCGGCGTCGGCGTTCTCGACAAGGCGGCTCTCGTCTTGAGCGCCCTGGAGTCCGGTCCGGCCACCCTCGCGGGGTTGGTCGCGGCCACCGGACTCGCACGACCCACGGCACATCGCCTCGCCGTGGCACTGGAACACCACCGGATGGTGGCGCGGGACATGCAGGGCCGTTTCATTCTCGGCCCGCGCCTCGCGGAACTCGCGGCGGCGGCCGGCGAGGACCGTCTGCTCGCCACGGCGGGCCCGGTCCTCACGCATCTGCGTGACGTCACGGGCGAGAGCGCGCAGCTCTACCGCCGCCAGGGCGACATGCGCATCTGCGTCGCGGCCGCCGAGCGCCTCTCGGGCCTGCGGGACACGGTCCCCGTCGGTTCGACGCTCACCATGAAGGCGGGCTCGTCGGCCCAGATCCTGATGGCCTGGGAAGAGCCGGAGCGCCTGCACCGCGGCCTCCAGGGCGCCCGTTTCACGGCCACGGCCCTTTCGGGTGTACGCCGCCGGGGCTGGGCCCAGTCGATCGGCGAGCGGGAGCCGGGCGTCGCGTCCGTCTCCGCGCCCGTGCGCGGCCCCTCGAACCGCGTGGTCGCCGCCGTCTCGGTCTCCGGACCGATCGAGCGCCTGACCCGCCACCCGGGCCGGATGCACGCCCAGGCGGTCATCGACGCGGCAGGACGCCTCTCCGAGGCGCTGCGCCGCACCGGCTGACCCCGCCGGACGCACTCACCGACGCACACAGCCGGAGGGGCCGCCTCAACGCCGCGGCGGCCCCTCCGGCTGTGCTGTTGTGCCCGTGCGGCCTCTCAGGCCGCCTTGAGGCGGTCGGCGGCGCGGTCTCCCCGCCGGCCGACCGGCACCACGCCGATGGCCTTGCCCAGGCCGAACTCCGGCATGTTCACGTACACCGCCTCATGGGCGCCGGCCGGCACGACATACGTCTCGTGCCAGAAGCCGACCTTGCCCTTGCCCTCCCGCATCCTGCGGTTGAAGGCCGACCAGGCGGGCCGGTGCTCCTTGCCCTGATCCGACGCGTAGGCAAGCAGCTTCTCCGGCGACTCCCAGTACTGCACGACGTACAGCACTCGTGGAGCGCCGAGCAGCAGCTGATAGCCCAGCATGCCGATCCCCCGGTCCTTGGACAGCTCCTTGAGCATCCGCGGCATCGCCCGGAAGACCGGCCACCAGCTGCGCACGGCACGGAAGTTGTTGATGCGCATCCCGATGGTGAAGACGGTCACGCCGCCCTGCGCGTCGGCGGTCATGCGCCCTTCGATCGGCTTGCTGCTCATGATGGGTCCCCCTTCAGAGAGCATTGGATAGCTTTGCTATCCATGATTGGATAGTGCCACTCACCAAGTGAAGGCGCAAGGCGTAGGAGAGGACGAGCCGATGAGACTGGCGGAGCTGAGCACACGCAGCGGGGTCTCGACGGCCACGATCAAGTACTACCTGCGCGAGGGACTGCTGCCGCCGGGCCGCCGGATCACGGCGACGCAGTCCGAGTACGACGAGGGCCATCTGCAGCGGCTGCGGCTGGTCCGGGCGCTCATCCAGGTGGGCCGGGTGCCGATCGCGTCGGCCCGCGAGGTGCTCACCGCCCTGGAGGACGAGTCCCTCGACCACAACTCCCGCCTGGGCACGGCGGTATGGGCGCTGCCGCACGGCCCGCAGACCACCGCGGACGATCCGGCGACGGACGCGGCGGGGCACACCGTCGACGCACTGCTCCGGCGGCTCGGCTGGGCGAACGCCCAGGCGTACGGGGCGGATTCGCCGGCGTACCGGATGCTGGTGACGGCGGTCGGCACGCTGTCCCGGCTCGGATACCCGTGCTCCGTCGACGACTTGGCGCCTTACGCCCACTCGGCGGGCCAACTGGCCGTCGCCGACCTGGACTTGGTGGAGCGCTACGAATCGCCCGACGAGCAGCTGGAGGCGGCGGTCGCGCTCACCGTGCTTTACGAGCCGGTGCTGCTCGCGCTGCGCAGGATGGCGCAGGCCGAGGAGTCCAACCGGCGCTACGGCCAGGCGGGTTCGGAGGCGTGACGCGGGAACGACGAAGGGGCCCTCCCTTGCAGGAAGGCCCCTCCATTCGCGTACCCCCGACCGGATTCGAACCGGCGCTACCGCCTTGAGAGGGCGGCGTGCTAGGCCGCTACACAACGGGGGCTAGCTTGTCCATCTGCACTGCTTGTACTGCGCTGGGCTACCAGGACTCGAACCTAGAACAACGGAACCAGAAACCGTCGTGTTGCCAATTACACCATAGCCCACTGGTCTAGACCAGCTAGACCTTGCGTACCCCCGACCGGATTCGAACCGGCGCTACCGCCTTGAGAGGGCGGCGTGCTAGGCCGCTACACAACGGGGGCCCTAGCGATCCTGCATCGGCGGCAGTGGGTGCGACCCGGACTGCTTCCATGGGAAGGATCTGTACCCCCGACCGGATTCGAACCGGCGCTACTGCCTTGAGAGGGCAGCGTGCTAGGCCGCTACACAACGGGGGCGTTGCAGATAAGCTCTGCGAGCTGGCCTACCAGGACTCGAACCTAGACTAACGGAACCAGAAACCGTCGTGCTGCCAATTACACCATAGGCCATCGAGACGCAACCCCTTGCGGGAGTTTTGCTTCGACTTACGCTTCCCTGCCGGACCTTTCGGCCTTCTCGGGCGGCGCAGGAAGAACATTACCCGAAGGTGGACGGCGCTCCAAAACGGGTATCGGCGCGGAGCAGCGGCGGCAGCTCGGTGAGCCGCGTGATGCGGTGGACGCCCGACGGGCCTTCCTGGGCTGCGCTGTTGCGGTCGAGCCAGATCCCGACGAGACCCGCGTCCCGCGCGCCCCTCGCGTCGATCTCCGGCTGGTCCCCTACGTAGGCGATCTCCTCCGGCGCAAGACCCATCGTCGTACAGACCGCGTGGAAGGCCTCGGCCGCGGGCTTGGAGACGCCGAGTTCGGCGGCGCACAGGACGGACTCGAAGCGGTCGCGCACGCCCAGGACCCGCAGCTTGCGGTCCTGGACGACCAGGGCGGAGTTGGAGAGGACCGCGTGGCGGTAGTCGTCGGCGAGGGCGTCCAGGACGGGCACGGTGTCGGGGAAGAGGGCCCAGGCGGATTCGTAGTGGCCCACATAGCGGTCGAACCAGGCGTCGGCGTCCGCGTCGTCCAGGGCGGGTGTGTCGAGGAACTCACGTACCCGGTCGCGGCGCTGGTCCTGGAAGTCCCGCAGGCCCTCGCTGAAGCGCGCCCAGTGGCGGTGGGTGATCTCACGCCAGAGCGTCAGCGCACGCTCGGCCGACCCGAACCGCTGCAGGAGCCCCTCGGCGGCGAGGTGCGCGTGCATGCCGGCGGAGTCGGCCTGCGCGTAATCGAAGATCGTGTCGTCTACGTCCCAGACCACGGCTTTGATCGGCATGTTCTGAACGTACGCGAAGGGCCCGGGAGCCGTGGTGGCTTCCGGGCCCTTCGGGGTGTGCGGATCAGGCTGCGAGCTTCGTCAGGGCCGCGTCGATGCGGGACAGGGACTTCTCCTTGCCCAGGATCTCCAGGGACTCGAAGAGCGGCAGGCCGACCGTGCGGCCGGTGACGGCCACGCGGACCGGGGCCTGGGCCTTGCCGAGCTTCAGGCCGTGCTCCTCGCCGGCGGCCAGGACGGCCTCCTTGAGGGACTCGGGGGAGGTCCAGTCGGCGGCCTCGAGCTTGGCGCGGGCCGTCGTCAGGAGCGCGGCCGGGTCGCCCTTGCCCATGGCCTTCGTCCAGGACGCCTCGTCCTCGACGGGCGCGTCGAGGAAGAGGAAGTCCACGTTCTCCGTGATCTCGGAGAGCACCTTGATACGGGTCTGGGCGTGCGGGGCGATGGCCTCCCAGGCCGCCTGGTCGAACGCCTCGGGGGCCCAGTTGGCGTGCGGGGCCTTCAGCCAGGGCTCGCAGGCCTCGGCGAAGGTCTTCACGTCCAGCATGCGGATGTGGTCGGCGTTGATCGCCTCGGCCTTCTTCAGGTCGAAGCGGGCCGGGTTGGCGTTCACGTCCGCGAGGTCGAACTTGGCGACCATGTCGGAGATCGAGAAGACGTCCTGGTCCGCGGAGAACGACCAGCCCAGGAGGGAGAGATAGTTGAGCAGGCCCTCCGGGAGGAAACCGCGCTCCCTGTAGAGGTTGAGCGACGCCTGGGGGTCGCGCTTGCTCAGCTTCTTGTTGCCCTCGCCCATGACGTACGGCAGGTGCCCGAACTCGGGGATGCCCTTGGCGATGCCCAGCTCGATCAGCGCCTTGTAGAGGGCGATCTGGCGGGGCGTGGAGGAGAGCAGGTCCTCGCCGCGCAGGACGTGGGTGATCTCCATCAGGGCGTCGTCGACCGGGTTGACGAGCGTGTAGAGCGGGGCGCCGTTCGCGCGGATGATGCCGTAGTCCGTGACGTTCTCCGCCTGGACCGTGATGTCGCCGCGGACCAGGTCGGTGAAGGTGGTGGCCTCGTCCGGCATCCGGAAGCGCACGATGTGCTTGCGGCCCTCGGCCTCGTAGGCCTCGATCTGCGCGGCGGTCAGGTCGCGGCAGTGGCCGTCGTAGCCGGACGGCTTGCCGGCGGCGCGGGCGGCCTCGCGGCGGGTGTCCAGCTCCTCGGTGGTGCAGTAGCAGGGGTAGGCGTAGCCGCCGTCCCGGAGCTTCTGTGCCACGTCCTGGTAGATGTCCATGCGCTGCGACTGGCGGTACGGCGCGTGCGGGCCGCCGACCTCGGGGCCCTCGTCCCAGTCGAAGCCCAGCCAGCGCATCGAGTCCAGGAGCTGCTCGTAGGACTCCTCGGAGTCGCGAGCCGCGTCGGTGTCCTCGATGCGGAAGACCAGGGTGCCCTCGTTGTGC
Organism: Streptomyces sp. NPDC059037; assembly: GCF_042740015.1. NCBI lineage: Bacteria > Bacillati > Actinomycetota > Actinomycetes > Kitasatosporales > Streptomycetaceae > Streptomyces > Streptomyces sp. NPDC059037. The sequence goes on along the minus strand of NZ_JBHYIG010000244.1, from coordinate 6,840 downwards.
CGGGCGAACGCCCAGTTGAAGAGGGCGGTGCGGACCAGGCCCACGTGGGGGTTGCCGGTCGGGGAGGGACAGAAACGTACGCGTACGTTCGTCGCGTTAGCCACGCTTGATCACCTTGTTGGTGAGAGTGCCGATGCGTTCGATGGTGACGGCGACCTCGTCGCCGACGTTGAGGGGGCCGACCCCTGCCGGGGTGCCCGTGAGGATGACGTCGCCGGGGAGCAGCGTCATGGCCTCGGTGATGTTCACGATCAGGTCCTCGATGGAGTGGACCATCTCGCTGGTGCGGCCGAGCTGGCGCTGCTCGCCGTTGACCGTGCACTGGATCGTGAGGTCGTTGGCCGCGGCCAGGTCGATGTCCGTCTCCACCCAGGGGCCGAGCGGGCAGGCGCTGTCGAAGCCCTTGGCGCGGGCCCACTGCTTCTCGCGGCGCTGCACGTCACGGGCCGTGACGTCGTTGGCGCAGGTGTAGCCGAAGATCACGTCCTTGACGCGTTCGCGCGGGACCTCGCGGCACATGCGGCCGATGACCACGGCCAGCTCGGCCTCGTGGTGCAGCTCCTCGGAGAAGGGCGGGTACGCGATGGCGTCGCCGGAGCCGATCATCGAGGTCGCGGGCTTGAAGAAGGCGAACGGGACGTCGGGGACGTCGCTGCCGAGCTCCTTCGCGTGCTCCGCGTAGTTGCGGCCGAATGCCACGATCTTGTGACCGATGACGGGGGGCAGCAGCCGGACCTTGCCGAGCGGGACCTTGACACCGCTCAGCTCGAACTCGGCGACGTACGGGCTGCCCTTGATGATGTCGACGACTAGCTCGTCGGGCTTGTCACCCTCGACCGCGCCGAAGGCGACGTTGCCGTCGATGGAGAACCTGGCGATGCGCACGTGAGCCTTGGCCCCTTGATGAATGTGGGTGGAGTCTGACGCTCCAGGCTAACGGCCCCGCCTGATCGCCGCTGCGCAAGCTCGTCCGCAAACGCCGGACGGGCTGACTGCCTCAGACGCCGGCCGGGGTGAATGCCTCCGGCGCGTCCATCAGGACGGTGCGCCTGGGGTTCGCCGTCTGCGTCGGGAGTTCCAGCGCGTGCTCCGGCTGCTCGGGGGCCGCCTGGAACTCGTCGGCGTCCGTGAGGTGGGCCAGCGTGGTGCGGCGCGGGTTGGCTATGTTGCGGAACATCGCCGACTTCACAGTCTTCATCTGTTGTTCAGGCCTTGTCAGTTGGGGCGTCGCGGGGTGGACGCGGGTTGTCGGATTCGCCATCCCTGTAAAGCGTCAGGCTAAACATCCAATTCCCGGCCAAAGTCCTTTTGAGGCCATGATCTTGATGTGAGTTTGCTCACGAGCTAGCGGGCAAAAGGGTCAATTCCGGCCCGTGAAGGCCCTGTTGGAATCGGACATTCAGCCATTGAAGGCATCATTCCGCTCCCGATCATGAAGACTGGGACACCCCCCACCCGTAGGTGTTGTGCCGTTAATGGACCTTTTTGCCCCGGATAACGTTCTACATCTCGTGACGCCCCACTCACGCCCTGTCACGGAGAGCCCGGCGCGACACACGGGCCTTGTTGGAGATCCTGCACTGTGCTGGAATTCCCGGGACCGCCGCGGGATCGAACCGGCGCGCAGGGGCGCAACGCAGCGCCGAGTGGCGGCGGGAAAGGGGAGCAGCGCCGGCTCACTCACGACCACCATGGGGCGCGCTCAGTGCCCCACGACGCCGACACCGTCCGTCCGTTCATGCGGAAGGACGCCTGGTCCAGAGGTTGCGACGCTAGTGCAGGGACGTTTCAAGAGGGATGGCAGCAGCGCTGCGGCAGAGCCGGAGCGCGGCGGGACCGACCGCGGCTCCTCGGCCCAGCACGCCCAGAACCCCGGACCGGTGCCGTCCGGCGACAGCGGCGCGGGCGCCGCACGCCCAGCGGGTGGCGGCAGTCTGCCCCCGGCCGCGGCGAAGGCGAGCGGTTCGTCGGGCGGCAAGTCGCCCAGCGGGCCCGGCTCGCGAATAGCCCTGCGCAACTGGCGCATCTCCACCCGCCTGGTCTCGCTGCTCGCGCTCCCCGTGATCACCGCGACCTCCCTCGGCGCGCTTCGTATCAACGAGTCGATGGACGAGATCCAGCAGCTCGACAACATGAAGCTGCTGACCGACATGACCAAGCAGGCCACCGAGCTGGCCTCCGCGCTCCAGGAGGAGCGCGACCGCTCGGCAGGTCCCCTCGCGCACGGCGCGAAGTCCTCGGACTACGTGGTCAAGGGCGCCCGGCAGAAGACCGACCGCGCCTACAACCGCTTCCTCCAGGGGACGCAGGACCTCGACGACACCGAGGGCGACAAGGGTCTGCTCGGCGTCCGGGCGAACACCGTCGAGATCACCCAGCAGCTCCAGAAGATCAACGACGTACGCAAGAACGCGTACAAGGACCCGACCTCGACGTCCCAGACGGTCGACGCCTACAGCCAGCTCATCGAGCAGCTGCTCGCGCTCTCCTCGGACATGGCGCAGGCGACCAGCAACCCGGACATGATCCAGCGCACTCGTGCGCTCACGGCGTTCTCCTCCGCCAAGGAGTACGCATCGGTGCAGCGCGCGATCATCGCGGCCGCGCTGCCCGCGGGTGACTCCGCGTTCGGCAAGATCTCCGAGACCGACCGGCGCTACGGCTTCTCCGCGCTCGACAAGGAGAACTCCGAGCTGGACGCCTTCAAGGGCATCTACGCCGGTAACCCCGACGAGCTCACCAAGCCCATCGACGGCGGCAACGCCTCCATCAAGGGCGCCGACTCCTACGCCAAGCGCGTGCTTGAGCAGGAGGGCGGCATCAAGCTTCAGGACAAGCGGTCGTACAAGGACTGGGTCGACAACGACACCACCAAGATCGACGCGATGTCCAAGATCGAGCTCACGCTGCTCAACGAGATGGAGCAGAAGGCCCGCGAGCTGCGCAACGAGTCCGAGCAGACGGCCATCCTCAACGGTGCGCTGATCCTGCTCGTGCTCGGTGTCTCGCTCGTCGGCGCCTTCGTCGTGGCCCGGTCCATGATCCGCTCGCTGCGGCGGCTGCAGGACACCGCGACCAAGGTCGCCCAGGACCGTCTGCCCGAGCTGGTCAAGCAGCTCTCGGAGTCGGACCCGCAGGACGTCGACACCTCCGTCGAGTCCGTCGGTGTGCACTCCCGGGACGAGATCGGCCAGGTGGCCGCGGCCTTCGACGACGTGCACCGCGAGGCCGTCCGCCTCGCCGCCGAGCAGGCCCTCCTGCGAGGCAACGTCAACGCGATGTTCACCAACCTCTCGCGCCGCTCGCAGGGTCTTATCCAGCGTCAGCTGTCTCTCATTTCCGAGCTGGAGTCGCGCGAGGCTGATCCTGATCAGCTGTCGTCGCTGTTCAAGCTCGACCACCTCGCGACCCGCATGCGCCGTAACGGTGAGAACCTCCTCGTTCTCGCCGGTGAAGAGCCCGGTCGCCGGTGGACCCGGCCCGTCCCGCTCGTCGACGTGCTCCGTGCCGCCGCCTCCGAGGTGGAGCAGTACGAGCGCATCGAGCTCGCCTCGGTGCCGACCACCGAGGTCGCCGGCCGCGTCGTCAACGACCTCGTGCACCTGCTCGCCGAGCTGCTCGAGAACGCCACCTCCTTCTCGTCCCCGCAGACGAAGGTCAAGGTCACCGGTCACGCGCTGCCCGACGGCCGTGTGCTGATCGAGATCCACGACACCGGTATCGGTCTGTCGCCCGAGGACCTCGCGGCGATCAACGAGCGGCTCGCGTCGCCGCCCACCGTGGACGTCTCGGTCTCGCGCCGCATGGGTCTGTTCGTGGTCGGTCGTCTGTCGCAGCGTCACGGCATCCGCATCCAGCTCCGTCCGTCCGACTCCGGTGGTACGACCGCGCTGGTCATGCTGCCCGTCGATGTCGCCCAGGGCGGCAAGAAGGCTCCGGGCAAGCCCGGTGGCCCCGGTCAGGTCGGCGGCCCGGCCGCAGCGCAGGCCGCCGGCGGTGTCGCCGCCGCGCGTCGCGGTGTCGGCGCCGGGAACGGCGGACCCGGTCAGGGCGGTGGCCCTGCCGGTTCGGCCGGACGGCTCGGTGCGAGTGCGCCGCGTGGCCAGGTCGGCGCGGGAGCGGGGCCGCGTGCCGCGCTGCCGTCGCGGGACTCGGGTCCGGGCCAGGGGCCGCGGACCGGTTCGCCTTCCGCTCCCGTGGGGCCGACGGGCTCCCAGCAGGGTGCCGGCGGCAGTCTCTTCGGGGGTCGGCCGGATGCCGGTCGTGGGGCGGGCTCGGGGCCGCAGCCTCCCGTGCCCCAGCAGCGTACGAATCCGGTGAACCCCGCGGGGAACGTTCCGAACCCCGCGGGCGCCTCCAACGACGCCGGTGACCAGGGCCGCAGGCCCCAGCTGCCGCCGCGCGGAGGGCCGCGTGCCGAGCTTCCGGGTGGCAACCCGCAGCCGCGCGTGCCCAGTTGGAGCGACGAGAACGCGCAGCCGCAGGTCTCGCGCGAGCCGTTCGACGCCCCGCGCGGTCACGAGGAGCCGGAGTCCACCGGCCAGTTCCCGCAGCCGACCGCCGGTGGCGCGACGCAGGGTCCTGGTGCGACCGCGGAGTTCGCGCGTCCCGACTTCAACGGGCCGCCGCCCGGCGCCGGTTCGCCGTCCGGCGCGGGCCAGCAGAACCAGCAGGGCACCGGTCAGTTCGTGCGTCCCGATGTCTTCGGTGGCCAGGATGCCTCCGGCACGGGTCAGTTCGAGCGGCCCGGCACCAGCGCGCCGCGCCGGGGTCCGGGGCAGGGCGGTCCGAGCCAGGGCCAGGGCGGTCCCGGTCAGGGCGGCGGTCAGCTCGGCGTTCCGCCGCAGCCTCCGCAGTCCCAGCAGCCTTCGCAGCCCCAGCAGCCTTCACAGTCCCAGCAGCCTTCACAGTCCCAGCAGCCTTCACAGCCGCAGCAGCCTCAGCTGCCCGCCCGGTCGCAGCAGCCTCAGCAGCCCGTGCAGCCCACGCAGCCCGACGAGCTGCCGCCCGCCGGTCCCGGCGACGGCCGCACGCCGCTGTTCGACACGCTGGAGACCAACTGGTTCCAGCAGCAGCAGGAGCAGCAGGCCCAGCGGTCCGGTGGCGCCCCGCAGTCCGGTGGCAACCGTCCCGCCGAGCCGGCCGCCCCGGAGCAGCCGCGGCGCCCGCAGCGGCCCCAGCCCTCGTCGCCGCCGCCCTCGCGGCCGCAGTCCCAGCAGCCGCAGTCCCCGGCCGGTCCCCCACGACCGGCCGCCGCACCCGCCGGCAACCAGGCCGGCGGTGGCGGCAACAGCGCCAACGTCACGAACGGCAGCAGCGCCGCCTGGCGCACCTCGCCGAACGACGAACTGGGCCGCCAGGCCGAGCGCGTCCGGCAGCCGTCCGCCGGTGGCGTCACCACATCCGGCCTGCCGCGCCGCGTCCCGCGAGCCAACCTCGTCGCGGGCACGGCACAGCAGCAGCAGGACAGCACAGGTCCGCAGGTCTCGCGTGCGCCCGACGACGTACGCGGCCGGCTGACCAATCTCCGTCGGGGCATCCAGCAGGGTCGCCAGGCCGGTACCGGCCAGACCGGCAGCTTCCCCACTCACCAGCAGGAGCGTTAGTTGAGTCCGATGAGCCAGGCGGCACAGAATCTGAACTGGTTGATCACCAACTTCGTGGACAACACCCCCGGGGTGTCCCACACCGTCGTGGTGTCCGCGGACGGGCTCCTTCTGGCGATGTCCGAAGGCTTCCCGCGTGACCGCGCCGACCAGCTCGCCGCGGTCGCGTCGGGGCTCACCTCACTGACCGCCGGCGCCTCCCGGATCTTCGAGGGCGGCACCGTCACCCAGACCGTGGTCGAGATGGAGCGGGGGTTCCTTTTCATCATGTCCGTGTCCGACGGTTCGTCGCTGGCCGTGCTCGCACACCCCGAGTGCGACATCGGCCTCGTCGGCTACGAGATGGCGCTCCTCGTCGACCGTGCGGGCGCTGTCCTCACCCCCGACCTCCGCGCCGAACTGCAGGGCAGCCTGCTCCACTAGATCGCCCCATCGGCCGCCCCACCGACCGAACGTACTGACCAACCGTCCGGCCGCCACTGGTGCCCCCCACCGGCTCTATTCGACGGCACGCAGACCACCTGCTGTCCCGCCCGGAGGATCCATGACCCCGCCCAACGCCTCTCACGACCCGTACGGCTCGCAAGCCTCGTACGGCATGGAAGGCGACCAGCCGCTGGTGCGTCCATACGCGATGACCGGCGGCCGGACCAGGCCCCGCTACCAGCTCGCGATAGAGGCGCTGGTGAGCACGACGGCCGACCCGGCCCAGCTGATGGGGCTGCTCCCCGAGCACCAGCGGATCTGCCACCTGTGCCGCGAGGTCAAGTCGGTGGCCGAGGTCTCGGCTCTGCTCTCCATGCCGCTCGGCGTGGCCCGCATCCTCGTGGCCGACCTGGCCGAGGCCGGGCTCGTCGCCATTCACCAGCCCGGCGGCGACGAGAACGCCGGCGGCCAGCCAGACGTGACACTGCTCGAAAGGGTGCTCAGTGGACTTCGCAAGCTCTAGCAGCGGAGCAAAAGACCGCTCCACCACGTCCGCAAAGATCGTGGTGGCGGGCGGCTTCGGTGTCGGCAAGACCACGTTCGTAGGCGCCGTCTCCGAGATCAACCCGCTGCGCACCGAGGCCGTCATGACGTCCGCGTCCGCGGGCATCGACGACCTCACCCACACCGGAGACAAGACCACCACCACGGTGGCGATGGACTTCGGCCGCATCACCCTGGACCAGGACCTGATCCTGTACCTCTTCGGTACGCCCGGTCAGGACCGCTTCTGGTTCATGTGGGACGA
>NZ_JBHYIG010000243.1:9531-15374 GCF_042740015.1 Streptomyces sp. NPDC059037 | reverse complement strand
ACTGCCGGCCGGTCGCGGCGGGTGACGGGGGCCTGGGTCACCGGCAAGACCTGCGCCAGGAGAGCCTGGTGTCCGGCGCTTGGTTCGTGCGCGCGTGACACCAGGCTTCTCAACTGGCCCGCTTCATCAAACAGCTGCTGCCGGCTCCGGCCGCGGCCCAACTGCTCTGTCACTCAGTCCAGTTCGGGCAGGATTCCCTCGGGGCCGCCGGAATCCATGATTCCGCGAAGGGACGCCATCATCGCGTCGACCCCGCCGGTCGGGACGATGACGAGGTCGGGGCACTGGAAGAAGGCGCCGCCCGCGCATTCGCCCGTCTGCTTCCAGCGGTCCATGACCTCGGCGATCTCGCGGAGCGTCATGAAGGTGGCGCTCCACCTCGTTCCGTCGGGCAGACGGAGCTCGACGTCGACGTTCTCGACGTCCTCGGCGCGGTCGTCGGCCCCCAGCATGAAGAGAGCCGAGAATCGGTCGTCCACGACGACGTACTGCGGGTCACTTTCCATAGAGCTGCTTCAGCCTCGCAATCACCTTGGGCTCGTTGCCCTTGTCGGCCTTGCCGACGATCTCGATGCCGCCGTCCACGTTCCGGAAGAAGCGGCGTCCGCCGTTCCGGCCGCGGGCGTACGTGATGTCGGTTCCCGCCAGCGCCTTGCTGCCGAGCCCCGGGTTCATGTTTCCACGGGACAGCTGCTCGAAGAGCCGTCCAGGTCGCGCTGGACCGTCTGGTTCCTGCCGGCCTGGTGCGCCGCTTTCGCAAGGAGTGAGTACTTGCCGATGGCTGACGTGATGAGCCGGCACGGGGCGGCGTTGTGCACCAGGAGCGCGGTGCCGCTCGCCAGCACGTAGTACGTGTGCGTGCCGGCCACGGTGAGGTTGCGGACCTCTTGGGTCCGGGCGCTCCACGAGGTGACCGCGTCGACTCGGGTGGGTGCGCTCGAGTCGGTCCGCAGCGTCATCCCGGGCTCCAGGTCGGCCGCGTTGGTCCACTGGTCGAGGCTGTCGGTCCAGAAGGGGTGCTGGTCGGTCGCGGTGACCGAGGCGATCCGGTCTCCGCTGTCGCCGTCGACGTCCACGCCGACCTTGACGAGGTCCTTCTCGCCGTTGCCGACGATGAGATCGGTGACGGGCTGTCCCTCGGTGTGTCCGGTGCCCGGGTCGGTGGCCAGGACCTCGTCACCCTCCCGTACCCGCTCGATGGGGACGGCGGAACCGTCGGCCATGAGCACGGGAGTGCCGGGCAGGAAGCTGTTGCCCACGCAGGTGGCGCCGACGCTCCCGCCCTTACGGGCCTTGCGGACGTCGTCCGCGGTCAGTGCCTTGGCGCCGACCTTGCCGCCGACCTTGAGCCAGCGCAGGACGGCGAGCGAACCGGGCGCCCGATCCCCAGGAGTCGCCGACGTGGGAGAAGTCGAAATCGATGTGGGGGGAGTTCGCTGAGCTTCTCGGCGCCCTTCTTGATCCCCGGAACGTGTTTGTTCGCGGCCTTCATGCCCTTGTTGGCCTGGGCCAGCCCTGGTTGACCTCGGTGACGCCCGTGTTCATCGTCTTGAGGCTGCCGTCCATTTGGGCGAAGCCCTTGTCCTTGAGCTCAGCGAGCTTCAGCTTCCCCAGCGCGTCCAGCTCTGTGTTGAGCGTCTTGAACCGGGCGCCGTTGTCCTTCATCACCGACTGCGTCCCGTAGAGGAACAGGGCGGTGCCCGCACCGGCGATGAGGGCCTTGCGGGTGAACTCCCGGAGGCAGTCGGCCTTCTCGACGAGACCCAGATCGTCGCACTTCGCATAGTGGGAGATCTGCTCGGCGATCTCCATGAGGCTCGACGGCTCCTTGTCGGCGGCGAACGCCGGAGCGCCGTGGTGATGCGTTCCTTGTTCATGGGGCACGGCGCCCATGACGATGTGACCCCCGAGTCAATTCTGAGCGGCGTCCGGTCGGAGAAGCGCGGCACGCACGGCGCAGCCAAGATCAGCGACAAAATCGTTCACCAGGGATCATCGAAAGATACGCTCCTGCGATGCGTCTGATACCCGACGGCCCGTTCCCCGAGATCGGCCACCCCTTCACGACCGACGTGAGTGCGGACGGCCGCTGGATCGCCGTCAGTTGTCACGCGAGCGGCCGCGACGGACACGGTCGGATCGTCGTGTACCGGACGAGCGATCTCGCCCTGTGGGACCAGATCGTGTTGGAGCAGGGCATCGAGGGGCTCGCCTTCCATCCCGCCTCGCCCGTGCTCGCCGTGGGCACGGAGGATGGGGACGAGTTCGAACTGCGGGGTGGGCTGCTCATGTACGAGCCGGAGACCCGGCGCCGTACCGACGTGGCCGTCGCCGGGGCCGGTGTCAGCGCCCTGCGCTGGCGGGACGCGCGCCGCCTGGAGGTGACGTTCGCTCGGCCGGTCGTCGACTTCGAAGACCCGGGCCGAGTGACGTACACGCGATCCGTCGCCGAGCGCGACGACTGGCACGACGTGACGGCTGACGTGCTCGCGGCGCTGGTCTCCTGGCCGCAGGTGCCGGTGGAGGTCGACTGGAGCCGCGTCAAAGGACCGGACATCGACCAACCTCAGCGGTACCTTGCGGGCGTCGCCGCCGAGAGGGGCCGCGCCTGGACCCGGCGGCCAGGAACGGCTGTTGTGGAGGTACTGCGGGACGGCCGGATGCTGGCTGCGGCGAAGAGCGGGGCCCTCCTGGAGTGCTGGTCGCCGGACGGCACCTTGCAGTGGTGCGTGCCGGCGCCTGACGGGCCGTGGCAACGCAACGGCTGTCGGCTGTACGTCACCCCGGACGAGGAGAGCGTCTGGATCACCGTCCTGGAGGGCGACAGCAGTGACCGGCGCACCCTGCTGCGCCGGTTCGCCCTCGCCGACGGCGCCCAACTCGCCGAACTCCGCCTCGACTTTCCGGTTGCCATCACTGCGCGCACGGATGGTGCCTGGGTGGTCCGGGACTCCCGGGAGCTGTTCCCCGGGCCGCGCTGGCCGCCGAACGAGAGCGTCGTGCTCACGCCTTCCGGGCGACAGCTGGGCACCTTGGCATTGGGGGAGAGCGACAGCTCTTACGATTTCCCGGTGCGACGCTCGCCCCATCTGCTTTTCCTGTACGGCGTCGGTGCCGGGGACGTCGTGAGGCCGGAAGTGCTGGAGAAGTGGGTCGTGCAGGCGGACCCCAACGGGATCGAGCGGTTGTTCCCGCTCGCCTGGGACGACTCCCTCGGCCCTCACTTGCGGGGCGGTCCCGCCGTGTACGTCGACGACGACGCCGGGCCAGGGCTCGTCCACACGTGCACGGCGCGCGACGGCACCCACCTCGTACGTCGCGCATACCCGGGCGGTGCTGTGGCCTGGGCGCACCGCTTCGACGCGCCGGTTACCGGGGTCGACGTCCACGACGGTCTCGTCCACGTCGTGACCGGAGCCGGGTCCTGCGAGCTGCTCACGCTGCGAGCAGCGGAAGGCACGGTGGTGCGACGGGGGACGCTGACTCTCGGCGGGCACGTCTACACTCCGACCAGCCTGAGCACCGGTCCGGACGGCGGCCTGGTGATCGGCACGGTGGAGGGGCGGCTGATCAGGACGCGGGCGGACTAGGGGGTGTTGAGAAAGTGGAGGCTGGCGCGTTGCGGGGTATGAGCCCGAGGGGGCCGCGCGCCGAGCGGAGCGAACGGGCGTCCAACGGTAGGTTCAGGTGGCATGGCGGAACCCATTTACTACGTTGACCGCTCGGACATCCGCGAGGGCAAGCTCGCGGAAGTCAAGAACGGGATGCACGACCTGGCCACGTTCGTCCAGGCGCGCGAGGCGCAGCTGATCGCCTACCACTTCTACATCGACGAGTCCGAGTCCACGATGACCACCGTGGCGGTCCATCCTGATTCGGCGTCGATGGAGCTCCACATGGAGCTCGGTGGACCGAAGTTCCGCTTGTTCGGTGCGCTCATCCGCATGAGATCCATCGACGTGTACGGCCGGCCGAGCGCGGTGGTCATGGACCAGCTCGGGCAGAAGGCCGAGATGCTCGGCGGAGGTACTGTCACCCTCCACACCCTGCAGGCGGGCTTCAGTCGACTGCATCCGCCCCGAAACAGCGCCTAAGGGTCTGTTGCGAGAGTAGATCTTGGTCGTGAATGATCACGTTCTGTGGGGCGTGGAGATCTGACGAACGGCCAATGGGCCCGGCTGGAGCCGTTGCTGCCGCAGGTCATCACACCGGGGCGCCCGCCGGTCTGGACGCGGCGGCAGTTGATAGACGGCATACGGTGGCGGACCCGGACCGGTGCCCCGTGGCGTGATGTCCAGGCCGAAGCAGACGCGAAGGGCCGCATCACCTGGGACGTGAGCGTCGATTCCACCGTCTGCCGAGCCCACCAGCACGCCGCCGGGGCGGCGAAAAGGGGGATCTCCAGAAGGAACCGCCCGGCGGCATCGTCGTCGAGCCGCCCGACCATGGGCTCGGACGCTCGCGAGGCGGGCTGACCAGCAAGATCCACCTCGCTGTCGAGCAAGGCCAGAAACCTCTGTCCTTCGTGATCACGGCCGGCCAGCGAAGTGACTCACCACAGTTCGAGCGCGTCCTGGAAGCGATCCGGGTGCCCCCGCTCGGACTGGGGCGGCCGCGCAAGCGTCCGGACAGAGTCCGAGCCGACAAAACGTACGACTCCCGCGCGAACCGCTCCTACCTGCGCAGACGAGGTATCAGGGCCACGATCCCTGTCCCGGCGGATCGGGTCCGCAACCGGCAGAGGCTCGGCTCGCGTGGTGGTCGGCCGCCGAAGTTCGACAAGACCGACTACCGCGAGCGTCATGCCCTTGAGAGCGGGATCAACCGCCTCAAGAGACACCGGGCGGTGGCCACCCGATACGAGAAACTCGCTGTCCGCCACGAAGCCACCGTCGTCATCGCAGCCATCAACGAGTGGCTCTTACCAGCACTTTCGCAACAGGCCCTAGGGCGCTCTGCCCGCACTCAAGGGGGCGACCCTTTATGGACCTGTGAGACCGGCATGCTTTGGATCTGTAATCCGGACCATTGCCGCAACAGTGTGAGAGGACCTTGAACCTTGTGGAGGTCCCCCTTGAGTGTTGCGTTCCTGCTGACCGCCCTGGTTGTGGTGGTCACCCCCGGCACCGGCGCGGTGTACACCCTCGCTGTCGGACTGTCCCATGGCCGACGGGCGAGCGTCGTCGCTGCGCTCGGCTGCACTCTCGGCGTCGTTCCGCATCTGGTGGCGACGATCACCGGCCTTGCCGCGCTGCTGCACACCAACGCCGTCGCCTACGAGGTGGTGAAGTACCTCGGTGTCGGTTACCTGCTGTACATGGCCTGGGTGACGCTGCGCGACAAGGAGGCGCTGACCGTCGAGAAGGGGGCCGAGCCGTGGTCGGCGGCTCGCGTGATCGCCTCGGCGGTGCTGACCAACCTGCTCAACCCGAAGCTCACGATGTTCTTCGTCGCGTTCCTCCCGCAGTTCGTCCCCGCCGACGAGTCCGGCTCCCTGGGCGTCATGCTTCAGCTCAGCGCCGTCTTCATGGCGCTGACCTTTGGTGTCTTCGCCGCCTACGGGATGTGTGCCGCTGCCATGCGCAACCGAGTGCTGGCCCGGCCGAGGGTGATGATCGGCATCCGCCGGGTATTCGCCGCCTCCTTCGTAGCCCTAAGCGCGCGGCTGGCGGTGGCGTGAGAGTGCGGCGACGGTCGACGGCACGATCATCGGCCGGAGCCGGAAGACGCCTGGTCGGAGCAGCCGACCGTCTGGACCTGCCGCTGAGCGACGAGGTCTGAGGGGTAAGTGCTGCGCGGATCGCGCAGGTTGCCCCAGAGGGGGTGGCGCACCTGGAGGTCAG
>NZ_JBHYIG010000243.1:0-9521 GCF_042740015.1 Streptomyces sp. NPDC059037 | reverse complement strand
GCCTTTGTGCCCCTCCTGGTGCGCTCGGGTGTTTGGGGGTTCGGGGGGGGGGGGTGGGCGGTGGGGCCCCCGGGGGGGGGGCCCCCGGGGGCGCCCCCCCCCCCCGCCGCTTCCCCTCTACCGTCTGAAGATGGAGTGGATGACCCTTGTCAGCACCATAGTTGGTGGCGGAATCGCCACGCGAGCTTCTTGTAGCAGTCAGGGCGGCGGTCATGTCATGGCCAGGCCTCGGCTCTGCCAGCCGTTGGGGACCACGTACGGGATCTTGAGACCACGAGCAGCCCATGGCAGGCTCATGCCGCATGATCGATGAATTCGCGAAAGACAACCTGCACGGGAGACTGCGGCGGGACCGCAACGCGCTGCTCTGGAAACTCGACGGCTTGTCCGAATACGACGCCCGCCGACCTTTGACAGCGACCGGGACCAACCTCCTCGGCCTGGTCAAGCACGTGGCCACCGTCGAGGCCAGGTACTTCGGCGAGGTCTTCGACCGCCCTTCCCCGGAACCGCTGTGCCGGTGGCAGGACTCCGACGGCAGCGATCAGTGGGCGACCGAGGACGAGACCCGCGATCAGATCATCGGGTTCTACCGGCGTACGTGGGAACACTCGGACGCGACGATCAACGAGCTTCCCCTCGACGCCCCCGGCCACGTGCCGTGGTGGCCGGAGCCTTTTCCCAACACGAACCTGTTCGCCGTCATCGTCCATGTCCTCGGCGAGTCCATCCGGCATGCCGGGCACGCCGATATCCTGCGCGAGGGCCTCGACGGCCGGACCGGGGTGCGCGCCGAAAACGAGCAGCAGATCGACGAGGAAGCCCGTGCGGCCCACTGCGCGAAGATCGAGCAGGCCGCCAGGTCGGCCGCACCAATCAAGGCTTAGAGGTTGTCTCACGTGACTTGATGTTCCTGCGGCATGATGCAGGCCGTGGGTGATGATCCATCGAAGCGTCTGGTTCCTGATGAACCCTGGGAGTTGGCCGCCCCGTTGCTGCCGTCGTTCGCTGCACGTCCGCAAGGTGATGGGACCGCTCCGTGTGACGAGCGGGCCGTGTTCACGGCAGTGGTGTACGCGCTGACCTGCAGCTGTGCTGGACGAACTCGGGGCCCGGGGCGAGGTGGACTGGACCTCGGCGATCGTCGACGCGGCCTCCGTTCGCCCCAAAGAAGGGGATCGCTGACCGGGCCGAACCCGGTCGATCGCGGCAAGAAGGGCGGCAAGCTGCACGTACTGTCCGATGCCCAGGGCATCCCGCTCGCCGTCGCCGTGTCCGGCGCGAACATGCAGGACAGCCTCGCCCTCAAGCCGCTCATCCGCGGCATACCGCCGTCCGGCCCTGCCGGGGACCACGGCGGGGCCGCCCCGTCAAACTCCGCGCGGACTAGGCGTACTTCCCCGCCGAACACCTGGCTTGGCTGCGCGAGCGCGGGCTCGTCGCGCGCATCGCGCGGCCCGGCATCGAGTCCGGCGAACGCCTCGGTCGGCACCGCTGGAAGATCAAACGGTCGATCGCATGGCTCTTCGGCTACCGCCGCCTCACCGTCCGGTACGAACGAAAGAGCTCGCACTTCCTCGCCTACCTCGGCCTGGCCGCCGCCCTGACCTGCTACAAGAAGCTCGCGAAACTTGCCACGTGAGACACCCTCTAAGGCTCGACTTACGTTTATTGATCGGAATATTGATCCGAAACTCAAAGGGTTGTATTCGAGGATGTAGCGGATGCGCGGTCCGAAGTAGCCGCGGAAAATGTGTGGCTGGCGTTGGCGGCCCGGGTGTCGTTCGCGTCGCGGCACGACGCCACCAGTGTGCGAAGAGCGCCACGGCCAGAATTCGAGAAGACCCCCGACGAAGCCTGTCAACGGGGGGCCTCTGTGCCGCGTCGTCGTGTGTTACTGGCAGCCCAGAAGCCGTGGGTCCACCTCACCCTGGCGAATGTTGACTTCCACTACGCCGTTGTCCGGCCCTCCTCCAGCGGATTGGAGGGCACGGCGTGTTACGGCAACAGCGATATCAGCCGCCTCGCCAGGCGTCTCGGCCTTGACCTGCAAGGTGGCGCCGACGGAGAAGAAATCACCGGCAGGACTGTTGGAGGTGGCTGCCGAGGCGAACTCGTATTGCGGTTCGCCTTCCACCGCAGCTTGCATCCCCTCCTTGATTCGCGTCCACTCTTCGTCAGTGACATCCAGCAGGAGCTGCACGTCAACTTCCCAGTCGTTGTTCTTCAACATTCCACTTTTCCCCTGTGTTGATGAGCCTTCTGGTCATCGGCAGGGAAGATTATCAGATGGCGACTTATTGACCCGAAGCTCAAATTGGTTCCATTCGAGGATGCAACGGAGGTGGGGGCCGCCGAAGTAGCCGCGGACGATGTGTGGTTGGCGTTGACGAGCTCGTCGGGGTTGAGCTCGGGCGAGTACCCGGGCAGGAAGTGCAACTCGATGCGGTCGGGGTGCTCGGCCAGCCAGTCGCGGACCCTGCAGGAGCGGTGAGCGGAGTGGCCGTCCAAGACGAGGTGGACCGTACGGTCGAAGTGGCCCGAGAGCCGGTCCCGGAAGCGACACATCACCTCGGCAGCGAAGGTCTCGGTGAAGGCCATGAAGTGCATCCGGCCCTTCGTACTGATCGCGGGCATAGCGTTCACCGAGAATCGGTTGCCGCTGCGGCGCACGATCGGAGTGCGGCCTGTCTCGCCCCAGGTCCGGCCGGTGACCTGGTCGGAGCGGATGCCGACCTGGTCGGCGAAGAGCACCTCGGCACCCTCGGATTTCGCCTTCGCCCGGATCGCCGGCCAGGTCTCCTCCCGCCAGGCGCGTACCGCCGCTTCACAGGGCCGGTGATCGAGGACGGCCTGCCGTACCGCCTGCTGCTCGGCCTCGGACAGCGCCTGGTGCTCGCCCACCCGCAGCAGGCGACAAGTGTCGTGCGTCCCCCACCAGTCAGCCTCAAGAAGGGGAGCTGAGGCGGACGCGGGTGCTGGACGTCAACCACCGTTCGGCATTCGCGGCGCGTGACGGTGCGCATACGGCGATGGAAGGCGTACCCGCCAAAGAGGAATGAGACGAGCAGCATGGAAAGCCCCATGTCTACCGGCCGGTTCCGGCCGCTCTCTCGTATCACCGACCACAGCCCCAGCTCCGCCCAGAGGAACACGCAGACCATGACCAGCGCGAGGGGGAATACCCAGCGCAGGGTTGCGAGACTGAGCGGTTGGTCTCGTACTGCCTGCCTCGTGGCGCAGGCAGTACGCCACGTCGCGCTCGCGCTCGGCTGCCCAATCCGCGTCCGCAGATCGGAACTCCACGGTCAGGCAGCCATCTTGGAACCGCAAACTTGCTGCGCGATCGAGCCCCGAAGCGTGCCAAGTCAGGCGGGTCCACTTCGTGGAGTACTGCGGTCCGCACAGCTTCCGCACGCTCTGGAGCAGTGAATCGAGATCAGCGGCGCGAAATCTTCTCTCATAGCGTTCGGTCTCCAACTGCACGTGTGGGAAGGGGATACCTTCCACCGCGAGGCCGGTGAGGTGGTCCAATTCATCGCGCCCGAGCTGGACTTCGTAGGCGACGAAGTATCTGGCAGAGATTGTTGCGGACACGCGGATCAACGTAGTTCGGGGCGGGACGGATCATCGTCACAGCATCGTCCGACGAGGCGCGTGCCACGGCCCTCGAACTCGGCGCGGACGCGGCGATCGACGGTGATGCGGAGGGCTACCGGGAGCGGGTCCTCGACGCCCATCACGGGCGCCCGGTCGACATCATCCTGGACGCCGTCGGCGGCTCCGTCCTCGACTCCGCCCTGGACGCACTCGGGTATCTCGGCCGGCGGGTGACCTACGGCGCCTCGTCCCGGCAGACAGCCTCCGCGATTGCGCCGAGCCGACTCGCGGTGGACAGCATCACCGTTGCCGGTTTCTCGCTCATCCCGCTCATCGCCCGGGACGGGGCCAGTGGTGCGGCGCTGGAGGAGTTGCTCGACCTCACGGCGCGGCGTCGCCTGCGGCCGCTGGTCGGCGCAGAGTACGACCTCGCGCGGGCCCGCGATGCGCATGAGGACATGCTCGGCCGCCGCACGAGGGGAAAGCTGGTCCTTCGTCCTTGACGCTTCCGTCCTCGACGCTGGATCCGCGCCATCGCTGAACGGGTTCTGGCTGGTGGGCGGACCGATGACTGCTGCCTGCTGGCCCGAGACATGCCACCTCAGCGGTTCCACGACAGGTCAACGTCAGGTCGGTCCTGTTGCCCAGGGGCGGGCGGCCAGGGGCTGGCGGGCTGTGCGTCGGGGGAAGTTCGTGGTTCGGGGCCGGCGCCGTCAGCCCCGGCGGCGTGGCAGGCGTCGAGGAGAGGGGCCAGGCGGCGTGCGGGGGTGGCGGGGTGGACGGCCAGGAAGGTTTCGGCGGACAGGCCGGGCTGGGCGAAGGGGCGGAAGGCGGTGCGGCCGGACTGCAGGAATTGTGCCTGGGCGGCGTAGAAGACGGTCCAGCTCGGCTTGCCGGTCGCGATGGCGGCGAGGGTGTCCTGGTCGGTGGTGAAGGCGGGGCCGAGGCTGGGTTCGAACCCGGTGTTCCGGCACGCTTCCATGACCAGGTCGACGAGTTGCGGGTTGGTCTCGCGGGGGACGATGCGCAGCGGGAGGTGGGCGAGGTCGGCGAGGGGCACCGTGGTGCGGGCAGCCAGAGGGTGGGTGGCGGGGAGCGCTGCCACGAGGGGGTCCTGCCAGACCGGGATGAGGTCCAGGCCGGGGCTGTCCGTCAGTCCGCGTACGAAGGCCGCGTCCAGTTCGCCGTCGCGTACGGCCTGTAGCCGGGCGGTGGATGCGGCGCTCACCAGTTCCACTGTCAGATTCGGGGAGCGGTCCGCGAGGGTCGTGAGGACGTGTTCGAGGCGCGCTCCGAGACCGACGCTGGTGCCGACGCGCAGCACTGTGGCCGCCATGGTCCGAAGGCCGGTCAACGCGTGGAGTGCCGCTTGCTCGGAGGCCAGGATGGTGCGGGCGTGCGGCAGCAAGGCGGCGCCGGCGGCGGTGAGGGCGACCTGGCGGGTGGTGCGGTCGAACAGGTCCAGCCCGAGTTCGCGTTCCAGCCGCCGGATCTGCTGGCTGACGGTCGGCTGGACGATGTGCATCCGCGCGGCGGCCCGGCCGAAGTGCAGTTCTTCGGCGACCGCCACGAAGTAGCGGACCTGACGCAGTTCCATTCCACCCCTGCCGCGGATTCATCACGGTTCTTGATCAGTGTACGAGCGAACTGCGTCTTGGTCGGGACGCGTCACCGCGGTGAACTGGCCCTGCTCAACACCGCGGACAAACAGAGCGGTGCGGACGAGAGAAGGGCTTGATGATGCCGTACGCCAAGGTGAACGGAATCCGGCTGTACTACACGGACGGTGGGACCGGAGTGCCGGTGCTGTTCCTGCACGGTTGGGGAACCAGCGGCCGCGTCTGGGACACCCAGGTCGCCGATCTGGCCGCCGACCACCGCGTGGTGACTGTGGACTGGCGGGGTTGCGGCCGAAGCGACCATCCGGCTGCCGGGAACACCATCGCTGCCAACGCCGCCGACCTGGTGGGGCTGATGGACGTACTGGCTCTGGACCGGGCCCTGCTGGTGGGCAACTCGATGGGGGCGGCCTTCGCCCTGGAGGCGGCACTCCGGTCGCCGGAGCGGGTGGCCGGCGTGGTGTCGATTGACGGGCCCGGCCACTGGCCGAGCCAGGGCATGTCCGACACCCTGCCCTCGCTGCGGACGGCGCTCTCCGTCGATCGCGCCGCGGCTCTGGCCGATTGGGTCCCGCAGTGGTTCGGCCCGGCGGCGGACCCGGACCCGGCGCGGCAGACGGTGCGACGGATCCTTCAATCGGGCCTGTTCATCGATGAGTTGTTCGCCGATCTCGCGGTCTACGACCCTCGCGAGGCGCTCGGCCGGCTGATGGTGCCCGCGGTCTTCGCGCACGGCCGACTCGATTCCCAGATCCCCCTGGAGGTGTCTCGGACGCTGGCCGAACTGGCCCCGTACGGCGAGTTCCACGTGATCGAACAGGCGGGACACATGCCGCATCAGGAACAGCCCGCCATGGTCAACGCCCTGATCCGCGCCGTGCTCGCCCGCCTGGTCACCGAAGCGGACCCGTCCGCGCATTGACGGCACGTGACGCCGTCGCACTCGCACTTGCCGAGGACGGGCCCAGGATGACATCACCACCCGCTGGAGTGTGCCCGCGGGGCCGCCCGCGAAGGCCGAGATCACGACCAAGCAGCCCGGGGTGATCGGCGGGCTGCCCATCGTTTCCGAGGTGTTCCGCCGGCTCGACCCCACAGTCGAGGTGGACGAACTGGTCCCGGAAAGGACGCTCGTCCCACAGGGACAGACGGTCGTCCGCTTCACGGGCGAGGCGCGCGGCCTGATCACCGGGGAACGCGCCCGTGCTCAACTTCCTGCAACGCATATGCGGCATAGCCACGTTGACGAGGCAGTACGTCGACCTGGTAGCCGACCTGGGTGTCAAAGTCCTCGACACCCGCAAGACGGCGCCCGGGCTGCGGGCGGGCTCTCGACAAATACGCCGTCGCTTCTGGGGGGCGGCAGCAGCCGCCGGCTCGATCTGTCGGCCATTGTGCTGCTCAAGCGGCGATCAACGCGGTCCGCGCCGGAATGGCCGCCGAAGGCCGCGACGTACTCATCGATGTCGAAGTGGAGACCGTGGCGGAAGCGGTGGAAGCCCTGCTTGCGCGAGTGCCCTGGATCATGCTGGACAACATGACGGGTGACCGCGATCAGGCAGGTCGTCCACGCCCGGCAGGAGATCGGCCCTGGTCATGGAGTCGTCCTGGAAGCCTCCGGAGGAATTACCCCGGAGTAGCTGCGGCCGATCGCCGAGGCCGGCGTGGACCCCTCATACGACTACGGGCCGCAATCGCCCAAGCCAAGCCAAGCCAAGCCAAGCCAAGCCAAGCCAAGTGCCGTCGTACATGTCATCGCGACGGACCCGGCTGCTCAGCTCGACTTGCCGGCCTGGTGCCATATGACACGTTGACGCTGGGCCGTAAAGAGACAGGGTCTGCCCCAAGCCGTGATCAAGATGCGGGGCGTCCCTCCGTGATCGGTCTGCGCCTGGTGGAAATCGGGCGTCGCGTGTGCGGAACCAACTGATGTGGAAAAGGAGTTGATCGGACCATGGCGCGGAACACGCGGGACATCTCCGGCAAGGGGTACCTCCTCGATAATCGGCAGGCCGAGGCGGGGGAGCGGTTCACCGCGCTGTCGGCGCTCTTTGATCCGTCGACATTCCGGCACTTCGAGACGGTCGGGGTCGACGAAAGGTGGCGGTGCTGGGAGGTCGGGGCCGGTGGGCCCACCGTGCCCGCCTGGCTGGCCGAGCGCGTCGGCAGGGCGGGGCACGTGGTGGCCACCGACATCGACACCTCCTGGATGCGGGAGACCGCAGACTTCGAGGTGCTGCGCCACGACGTGGCGGCCGAGGAGCCCCCGGCCGGTGGGCCGTTCGACCTGATCCACGCCCGCCTCGTACTGGTCCACGTCGCCGACCGCGACAAGGCCCTGCGGTCGATGGTCGAGGCGCTTCGCCCCGGCGGATGGCTGGTGCTGGAGGACGGAGACCCGGCGTTGCTGCCGCAGATCTGCCCCGACGAGTACGGGCCCGAACAGGAGCTGGCCAACAGGCTGCGCCGCGGCTGCCGTGAGCTGCTGCGGCAGCGCGGCGCGGATCTGGCGTACGGGCGCAAGCTGCCGCGGCTGCTGCGCGAGGCCGGGCTGGCCGACGTCGAGGCCGATGCCTACTTCCCGATCACCTCGCCCGCGTGCACCGTGCTGGAGGAGGCCACCGTCCGCCAGGTCCGCGCCAAGCTCGTTGCTGCGGGGTTGGCCACTGACGAGGAGATCGACCGCCACCTGGCCAACATCGCCGCGGGCGGCCTCGACCTGGGTACCGCGCCGATGATCTCCGCCTGGGGCCGCCGCCCGCGGGACTCTCAGGGGAAGTCCGGGGCGTCGACGGTAGCGGTGTCGTGGTCGCAGGAGTGCTCGGCCAGTTCTGTGGCCCAGGTGGCGGACCAGTCGACGAGAGGGCTGAGCGCCGTGAGGGCGTAGTGGCCGTCAGGGGTCTGGTGCACCAGACGTGCCTCGATCAGCTGGACGAGGCGTTGACGCAGCACGCTGGAGGACATGTCGCTGCAGCGTCGGCGCAGGTCACGGAACCCTCAGGACGCTTTCGTGCGGTTCCCACACCACGCACCGGCCGTCCTGGTGCCGGTGTGACCGCCACGCTCCTCCTACGCTCCTGCAGACCCGCGCCCCTGGCGATGCGGATTCCCAAAACATTAACTTCGCCGGGTGATTTGGAAACCGAAACACCCGCATGAGGAGGACAGCATGACGACGTTGACCACACCTCTTTGCCGGCAATTGGGCATCGAGATACCCGTGGTGCAGGCGCCCATCGGGTCGGCGGTCACCACGGAGCTTGTGGCTGCGGTGGCCAACGCGGGAGGACTCGGCACCCTTGCTCTGACCTGGGTCACCGCCGAGGAAGCGGTGCGCAGGATCCGGCAGGTTCGGCGGATGACACCGAGGCCCTTCGCCGCGAACCTGGTGCTGGACTTCCCGGTGGACGAGCTTCTCGACGCCTGTCTGGCGGAAAGCGTGCCGGTCATCTCAACGTTCTGGGGTGATCCCTCGGCTGTCGCCGAACGCGCACACTCGGCCGGTTCCCTGCACATCCACACGGTCGGTTCCGTTGCCGAGGCCCAACGCGCCGTTGCCGCGGGCGTCGACGTGATCGTGGCCCAAGGGTGTGAGGCAGGTGGCCACGTCCGTGGGGAGGTCACCACGATGGCGCTCGTGCCCGCGGTCGTGGACGCCGTGCACCCGGTGCCCGTCATCGCAGCCGGCGGCATCGCCGACGGGCGCGGGCTCGCCGCCGCACTGTCCCTCGGAGCCCAGGCCGGATGGCTGGGCACCCGATTCCTGACGGCATCCGAGGCAGCCACGCACGAGGTCTACCGTCAAGCCGTGATCCAGGCGGCGCCACAGGACGCGGTGTACACGCGGTGCTTCGACGGCGGCTGGCCCAACGCCCCGCATCGTGCACTGCGCAACTCCACGCTCCACGCCTGGGAGGCCGCGGACCGTCCAGCCGCGCCGAACCGCCCCGGCGAAGGCGCCGTGGTGGCCCGGAGCGCCGATGGGCGGACCTGGTCGCATTACGACGACATGGTCCCCGTACCCGGCATGTCGGGCGACGTGGAGGCTCTCGCCCTCTATGCCGGCCAGAGCACCGGACTCGTCCGTGGCGTCGCCCCGGCGGGCCGCATCGTGACGGACATCGCCACGGATGCCGCGGCCCTCATGAGGCGGACGTGGACCCCCTGACACCGTCGACCCCCCGCACACCACGTCGCCATCAGGATCGAATCCATGATCGATGATGTTGGATTGGCCTGGGTGGTGCTGTCCTTGGGGGTCATCAACACCCGGCGTGATCGGCGGTGCTTCTTGTGATGGCG
>NZ_JBHYIG010000242.1:5671-15383 GCF_042740015.1 Streptomyces sp. NPDC059037 | reverse complement strand
TTTATATCTCCCGGCGGTTTGTGGGGGGGGGGGGGTGTGCCCCCTGGGGGGCGGGGGGGTCCAAGGCCCCCCGGGGGGGGGGCCCCCCAACCGCGACCGCCACCCCGCGGAGGTCAACGCCGCGACTTCCACACCTGCCAGCCCCAAAGGCAGGCAAGCGGCACCAGGGCCCCCACCAAAATCCCCCCGGCGAAGCCGAGCCCACTGCTGGCGTCGCCGTCATCGACGGCAACAGCAACACCCGCCAGGACGACAGCCATGGCCGCAACACCCACCAGCGCATAAAACCGCCGGCTGAAGAACCGCCCCCGCAGGGGAACCCCCGGCGGCGCCGAAATCTCCGCCCCAGGACCAACACTCGCGGCCCGAGGCCGCTTGAACCACGCGTACACGATCCAGTTCCCGCACGCCTCCCACCCCTCGGGAGCAAGACGCTCGTCAAGCCCTTCACGCCCCCGCGTGATCAGCTCCCGCCGGTACTCCCACCGCTGCGGCCGCTCAAGAGCCCGATGGCAGACGAACCGCCCGAGCGCGTCGACCCGCTCGACCTCCCACCCCTCACCGCCGAAGCGGTTCAGCAGCTCCTCGTCGACGTACGTGTCGGCGGTCCACCGCCACGTCTCGACGTGCGCGTCGGGAACCTCGGGCCGCCCCTCTCCCCCGGCAGGGGCAGGCGCCAGATCCCGGGCGAACTCCTCCACGGGCCCGAACTCGGCCTCCGGCTCCGCCCCGCCCGACTCCTCCAGGTGCGCCCGCAGATCCGCGACGGTCGCCTCGACACGCTCGGCGGACACCCCGTGCTCCCGCAGCCGACCGGCCAGGTCATCGAAGTAGCTCGGGCTCATCGCACACCTGCCTTCCCCAGGACCTCACGTACGGACGCGTCGAAGGCGAGCCACAGTCCGCCCTGCTCGCCGAGGGTCTGGCGCCCCGCGTCCGTGAGGGAGTAGTAGCGCCGCCCCGGCCCTTTCTCCGTGGCCCGGAACTCGGCGGCGACCAGGCCCGCCTCCTCAAGGCGGTTGAGCACGGGATAGAGCGTGCCGCCCTTGATCTGGCCGAACCCGGCGGCGCCGAGCAGCTTGGCGATCTCGTAGCCGTAGCTCTCGCCGTCGGTGAGGCTGGCAAGGACGAGCAGATCGAGTACGCCCTTGAACCAGCTGGCCCGGCGGTCGGTCTTGGCGCCCGAGGACGCGGGTGGGGTCACGCTCAGCTTCCCTTCGAGGCCGGCTCGTACGCGGGCACGGAACCGATCGGCTCCGGTTCGGGGAGGGTCAAGTCCCGTACGGAGAGGGCGATGTGGACGGCGATGGGCAGCAGCAGGCTGCCGCTCGCCACATAGAGTCCGGCGAACAGCGCCCCGACGAAGCCGAAGGCGATGACGCCGCTGCGGCCCTGGTAGAAGCCTGCGACGGCGTACACCAGCACCGAAAGGGCCGCCGCCACATAGAGGTTGAGGCCGAGCACGCCGACGCCGAAGGCGATCAGGAGCCCGCGGTAGACGAGTTCGGCGCAGAGGCCGTCGGTGACGGCGACGGCGATCGCGAGGCGGCGCTCCTGTGGCGTGCGCGGCAGCATCGCCTGGATGGAGGCGAGCCCCGGCACGTTCCTGCCGCCCGCGGCGAGGGCGCGCATCTTGCGCCCGGACGTCACGGAGACCACCGCCATCACGACGATGACGACGGCCGTGGACACCGGCGAATCGGGCGCCGCGATGCCGAGGTCGGCGGCGGCCATGCCCGGCGAGAGCAGCAGCACCGCCCCGGCGAGGGCGGCAAGGACCCACCAGAAGGCGAGCACAAAGGTGAAGTAGCGGACGAGAGCGCGTGGTTCGGTGTCGCGGCGGCGCGCGAGCGAGCCGTAGACGCGGCGGCCGAGCCAGGGCTCGCCGAGCAGCAGATAGGCGCCGAGCACGGCGGTGACGGCGGTGGACGCGGCCGAGAAGTCCGGCGAGACGGTCATAAGGATCCCCCTTCCCGAAGGGGCCGCGCGGCGCGTGCCGCACGGCCCCATGAGCATGTGAGCTACCTAGACCGTAAAGCGACCTAGTCAGGAATGCAACCTATCTCGCGATGCCGAGCCTCCCCCGGCACCTCCCCCGGCATCTCCGGTGCCTACTCGACGAAGTACGTCGGGTTCGGCAGCTTGTACGTCTTGTCCGCGTACCCGCCCGCGAGGTCGGAGACCTGGTCGCCGAAGCTGCCGACGATGTCGTAGCCCTTCGACTCGATGTGCTTGCGGGTGCCCTCCTTGAACTGCACGGTGGTGCACTCCCACTTGGCGGGCGTGGCGCAGTCGCTCAGGTAGGCGGGCGGGTTGGTCTTGTCCTTGGTGAACACGTGCTGCTTGTCCAGCTGCGTCGCGTACCCGGCCTTGGCGAGGTTGGTGACGGCGCCCTCGCGCTGCGACTCGCTCAGGCCGGTCAGGAAGAAGACCTCGACGCCCTTGCCCTTGGCGTACTGGACGAGCTCGGGCATACCGAAGACCGCCGGGCGCTTGGCCGCCTTGACGTAGGCGTCCCAAGTGGCGCTGTTGTAGGTGAAGTTGGTGGTCTTCTCGTAGTCGAAGCTGAGCAGCGATGTGTCGTCCACGTCGAGGACGATCGCGGGCTTCTTGCCGTGGCCCGCACCCTTCGCGCCGTGCGCCGCGGCCTTCCTGATGTCCTTCTTCGCCTTCGCCTGGATGCGCGCCAGGTCCTTGGCGTAGGGGCTGTCGGGCGATGAGCGCCAGACGCCGTCGGCGTCCTGGTACGCGCCGTAGTAGTCGTCGATCTCGCCGACGAGCAGGCCGATGTTCTGCGGCTCGGCGGTGTGCCGCGCCGAGGCGTTGTCGGCGGTGGCGGCGCCGGTGCCGTACAGCGCGGCGCCGGCGACGGCACATGCGGTGGCGATACCCGCCACCCGTAGGGACTTGCGCATAGAGCGGTCTCTCCGGATCAGTGTCTGCGTATGTGTACGTAGGGGCAACAAGGTGAGCAGGTCAAAGCCTGTCTACGCGCCTTGTCTACGCGCATCACGCGGGCCCCCGCGAGACCCCGGGGAGACCCTTTACTCGATCGATACCTGATCCGCTCGATCGATAGCTGATCCGTGGGCGACCGCCTGCCGCTACCTGCCCGGCGTCCAGCCCGGATCGCGGCCGCTGAGGCCGATCACCCGGTCGAGGAGCGGGGCATCGTCCGGCACCGCAACGACATTCCCGAACAGGCCGCCCCTGGACGACTCGTCGCCCTCCTGGGGTGTCAGCACCGCCTGGGCCGCCCCGAGGCTCGCCTCGTCAGGGGCGTACGCCTGACCCGTCGCGCGCGCCAGGTCCCAGCCGTGCACGACGAGTTCATCCAGGGCGACGATGCCCGCGACGGCTCCGGGCAGGTCGATGCCGCCCGCGCGGGTCATGCCCTCCCACGCGGCCGGATCCCGCCATGCCTCCACCAACTCGTCGAGCAGCTTGGGCAGTTCGCCGCGCCACCCGGGACCGAGCTCCGGCACGTGGTCCCCCGGGTCCTGGTCGAGCACCGGGCTCATGTCCTTGCGCCCTGCGTCACGGAACGCGCCGGTGAGACCGACCAGGTGCCCCAGCAGATGGCGCACCTCGTACTCCGGACAGGGTGTGGGCCCCGAGAGCTGCTCATCGGTGACGCGCTCCGCGATCCCCGCCACGAGCCGGGCCTGCGGCGCGAAGTCGATCATCTCCGTCATGGGTGCCTCCGAGTCGTTTCCGTCCTTCCTTGGTAGACCCCGGCCGCCCCCGGAACTCATCGCGACGCGCCGCCCGGATCTAGCGACTTCGCCCTATGCGGGACCGGGGGCCTTAGCGCCACGCTCACCAGCCATGACGTCGACGACAACAGGGCGGGTCCTGGCCAACCGCGACGCACGGCTCTGTCTCGGCGCCGTGCTGGTCTCCGGGTTCGGGAGCTCCGCGATGTGGCTGGTCTCCGGGATCTGGGTGAAGGAGCTGACCGGGTCCGACGGCCTCGCCGCGCTCTGCGCGTTCGCCCTGTGGGCGCCCACCCTGATCGGCCCGCTCCTCGGCACCCTCGCCGACCGCACCCGCCGGGGGCCGCTCCTTGTCCGCACGAACCTGGCCCTGGCCGCCCTGCTCACCGCCCTCCTGTTCGTCGATACGGCCGGCACCCTGTGGATCCTCTTCGCGGCGCTCCTCCTGTACGGGGCGTGCGGCGCCGTCACCGACGCGGCGGAGGCGGCCCTGCTGCCCCAGGCCGTCGGCAAGGAGCTGACCGGCGACTTCAACGGCCTGCGGATGGCCGCGAACGAGGGCATGAAGCTCGTCGCGCCGCTCGCGGGCGCCGGTGTCCACGCCGTGTACGGCGGCGCCGGCGTGGCACTCCTCGACGCCGCCACCTTCGTCCTCGCGGCAGGGATGTTCGCACTGCTGCGGGTGCACGAGAGCGCTCCGGCGCCCGTTCGGAGCGACTGGTGGGCGCGGACCGCCGAGGGCACCCGGCACCTGTGGGGGAACGCCCGGCTGCGGGCTCTCGTGGTGGCCGCCGGACTGACCATGCTCACCTCGGGGATCAGCGGCGCGATGCTCTACGCGGTCGTGGCGGGCCTCGGCCACTCACCCGCGTACGCAGGTGTCCTGTACGTCGTGCAGGGCGCCGGATCCGTCGCGCTCGGCATCGCGTCGGGGCCGCTGATGCGACGCCTCGGCATCCGGCGGTTCGCCGGTACGGGCATCGCCCTCACCGCCCTGGCCGCGGCCCTGCACGCACTGCCGTACGACGCCGCCGCCCTCGCGGGCAGCCTCACCAACGGCATCGGCCTGCCCTGCGTACTGATCGCGGGCATGACGGCGGTCCAGCGCGAGACACGAGGAGCCCTCCTGGGGCGCGCGGCGGCGACCGCCAACACGCTGATGTTCACGCCGACCGCGCTGGGCATCGCGCTGGGCGCGGCTCTGGTCGAGACGGTCCACTACGGCCTGCTGCTCCCGGTCCTCGCGGGGGCGCGGCTGCTGATCGCCGCGCCCCTGCTCAAGTCCCCCTCGGAAGCGGTTACTTCACAGCGGCCCAGCGCTTGATGGTGGCGGTGACCTCGGCCCGCTCGGCGGCGGGCAGCTTGGCGATCGAGGCGCCGTGGTTGGAGCCGGGCACCTCATAGCGGTAGGAGTCGCGGTGGCTCGGGGTGAACTTCTCCGCGCTCCACGGATCGTTCTCGCCGTAGATGAACATCATCCGCTGGCCGCGGGTCT
This sequence comes from Streptomyces sp. NPDC059037, assembly GCF_042740015.1. Classification (NCBI taxonomy): domain Bacteria; kingdom Bacillati; phylum Actinomycetota; class Actinomycetes; order Kitasatosporales; family Streptomycetaceae; genus Streptomyces; species Streptomyces sp. NPDC059037. Next base: position 10,172 of record NZ_JBHYIG010000242.1, on the reverse strand, counting down.
TCACCCAGCGGTCGACGTCGGCGATGGTCCTGTTGTTGTACGAGCCGCGCATGGCCTCGGGCAGGACCGAGTTGGGCTGGTAGATGTCCGGGTGGTGGCGGACATCCTTGAGGTGCTTGAACTTCAGGTCTGCCCAGCCGAGTTGGGTGGCGGCCTGCCGGTAGTAGGGGCCCGTGCCGTTCGTGCCGAGGGTCTCGTCCTGGTAGACGCTGAAGCCGTGCTTCTTGGACCAGTCGTACAGCTCGTCGTCGGTCGCCTTCTCGGCGTCGGGCACGGTCGGGCAGTTGTCGATGGTGCCGCTCTGCCAGAAGTTCCACACCTGGTCGAGCACGGCGAACTCATAGGCGCGGTCCGTGCTGCCGAGGGTCTCCTCGAAGGTGTCGCCGTTGGCCTTGGCGTCCGCCTCGAACTTGGGGATCAGGGCGTCACGGCGTACGAGCATCTCGCGCTGCACCGCGTCGAGCGCGCTACGGCACTCGGCCGTCCCCACCGTCTTGAAGAAGTGCTCGTAGCCGCTGTCGTCCTTGTTGTTGGCGTCGTTCGGCGCCACGAACGCGACGACGGCGTCCAGGTCGTCGGGGTAGAACCGTTCGTGGTACGTCGCCGTCATGCCGCCCTTGCTGGCGCCCGTGCCCAGCCACTTGCCCTTCTCGATGCCGCGCAGCGCCTGCGTGAGGCGGTGCTCGTCGGCCGCCTCCTGCTGCACGGTGAGCTTGGACCAGTCGGAACCTGCCGCGCCCGATGGCCGGGACTGCTCGAAGTAGCGGTGCTCGACGCTGACTTGATTGGCGTCGATCAGCTTGGTGAGGGCGGTGGTGTTGGAGGCGAGGGTGTAGCCGCCGGTGTAGAGGACGGTCGGCTTGTCCGTGGACTTGTGCCAGAGGGTGGCGCGCTGGGTGAACGTGCCGGCGTCGGGGTTGTCGTGGTCGACGGGCTGGGCGTAGGTGAGCGTGTAGAGGGGGTAGCCCTCGCGGTCCGCCACGGAGACGACCTTCATGCCGGGGATCTTCTCCAACTGCTCCCGGATGTCGGGTGCGGCGGCCTGTCTCCCGTCCGTCTGCGCGGCGGCGGGCACGGCCCCGCCGAGCACCGCCGCGCCTGCCATGAACCCGGCACAGAACAGCGCCGATATCCCCTTGTTGCGCACCTTGTCTCCTCGTGCTGGAGCGAATGGTTGCGCGGATGGTAACCGTCTTCACTTCACGGGCGACAGGGGCTATTTGAGGCTCGAAAGGGCGTTGCGAACCCGCGTGAGATCCGCGTCGGACGCCAACCCGGCGTGGTAGAGCCGCAGTTCGTCGGCGCCAAGATCGGCCGCGTGTGCGGCGTCCGCGGCGAGGGTGGCGGGGCTTCCGCCCATGCCGGACACGACGGTGAGGTTCGCGGCGAGCGTGGTGCGGTCGGTGCGGTGCGGTGCGAACGCGGTCAGGGCGTCCGCGCCGCCCGTGCAGGGCACGACCACGCCGTCCGCCACGGAGAGGATGTGCGCGGGGTCGACTCCGGCGTTCGCGCCGCAGTGGTACGTCACCGGGTCGGCGTGCAGCAGCACGGGGAAGCCGTCCGGTGCGGCCGCGCGCACCGCGGCGATCGCCGCCTCCTGGAGGGTGCGTGCGGTCTCGTCGCGCCACGCGCGCGCGGCGGCCGCCGTGTCGGCGCCGATGAGCTTCTCCACGGCCGCCCAGCCGCCGGCGGGCTCCTCGCCGCGCCATACGGGCTCCAGGGCGCGGCGGACCGCGGGGGCCAGCTCATCGGGGTCCAGGCCCTGTCCGGCGTACCCCTGACGGCAGTCCGCGCAGAAGCAGAGCGACATCAGGTACTGCCCTGCCTCGCCGAGCGGCACCCCCGCGGTCTTGTCGTGGGCGTGCAGATGCGCGAGGCCGTACCAGCCGAGGGACTCCAGTTCGGTGCCGCGCGCGCCGGGGCGTACGGCGGCTTCCGCGGCGAGGTCGACCAGGTACGCGCGCGTGGCGGCCTTGGCGATGCAAGGCGCCCAGGGGTAGCGGTCTCCGTAGGCGTTGACGACGGAGGTGTGCGGATGGTCGGCGCCCATGCGGGAGTTGTGGGCGAGGACGACCCAGGTGTGCACGTCGAGCCCGGCGGACGCCAGCGCCTGGGCGGCCTCTCCGTAGGCGTCGCCTCGGGCCCAGTTTCCCGGCGCGTACGGACGCAGTTCGCGCCCCTGCCAGCGGGCGTCCGGCTCGTACAGCACCGCCGCGTGCTCGGCGGTGACGATGCGGTGGCGGGGGTGGCGCGGGGTCAGCGCGCGCGTGGAGTGGTAGGCGGCGGCGAGGGTGACCTGCTGGACGCCGAGGGCGGCGATGCGGGCGGGCGCCTCCGGGTCGCCGACGACGTCCCAGGGGTAGAGGAAGGCGGAGGTCCTCACGCGTCCGCTCCCGTCCGCAGCAACGCCCTGCCGTGCTCGGTCAGTTCGGCCAGGCGCTTGACGTGGTCGTCGGTGGGGTCGTGCAGCGGCGTCCGCACCCCGCCGACGTCGAGTCCGGCCAGGCGTACGCCCGCCTTGACGAGGGAGACCGCATAGCCACGGCCTTCGCCACGCAGCTCCACGAAGGGCCGGTAGAAGCCGTCGACGAGCCGGTTCACGGTGGCGTCGCCCTCGGCGTCCCCGGCATTGAAGGCCCGGTGAAAGGCGAGCGCGATGTCGGGCGCGAAGCAGAAGACGGCCGAGGAGTAGAGCGTCACGCCGATGCCACGATAGGCGAGTCCGGTCAACTCGGCGGTGGGCAGTCCATTGAAGTACAGGAAATCCTCCGGGACTTCACTGCGTACGGCGCTGACGATGCGCTGCATCAGGTCCATGTCGCCGAGGCCGTCCTTGAAACCGATGATGCCCTCGGTGCGGGCGAGTTCGACGACGGTCTCGGGGGTGAACACGGCGTTGTCACGCTGGTAGACGATCACGTCGAGGGAGGTGGCGGCGGCCAGTTCGGCGTAGTGCCGCAGCAGGCCCTCCTGTCCCGCGACGACCAGGTAGGGCGGCATCGCGAGCAGCCCGTCGGCGCCGGCGCCCTCGGCGAGCTGCGCGTACCGCACGGCGAGCGCGGTGCCGTAGCCGGCGCCCGCGACCACCGGCGCCCGGCCCGCCGACTCCTCGACGGCGGCGGCGACGCACGCCTCGTACTCCTCGGGGGTCAGGGCGTGGAACTCGCCGGTGCCGCAGCAGGCGAAGACGGCCGCCGCGCCCGCCTCGATGCCCGCGCGCACATGCGCGCGGAAGACGTCGAGGTCCACGGAGCCGTCAGGGCCGTAGGCGGTGACCGGGAAGAACAGCGGCCCGCTGGGGATGCGGAGTCGAGCGGCGAGGGGTGCTGACGTCACGGGCTCTCCCTTAGCGTGCACGTTTCTGATTCACGTCCATATTTCTGAACGCGTCCACGCTAAGGCGCGCCCTAACCCCTGGTCAAGCGCGCAGGCGCGCAACAGAACCGCAATTCAGGAACGGATTCGCCACCTCCGTACGACACTTGACGCGGCGGTGATCCGATCCCTAGCGTGTCCACACATGTGAATGCCGTACGCGCACGCGAATATGAAGGCGCATGCGGCAGCTGATCCGAGGAGACTCCCTCATGCCCGCTCCCCGCACCGTCCTGCTCACCGGCGCAGCCGGCGGCCTCGGCACCCTGATGCGGGGTCTGCTGCCCGCCTACGGATATGAGCTGCGGCTGCTCGACATGCGGCCGATCGAGGGCGAGCCGACGGCGGTCACGGCGGACCTCTCGGACCGGGCGGCGCTGCGTGAGGCGGTGCGGGGCGTCGACGCGATCGTCCATCTGGCGGGCATCTCCCTGGAGTCCACCTTCGACAAGATCCTCAAGGCCAACATCGAGGGGATGTACAACCTGTACGAGGCGGCCCGCGAGGAGGGCGTACGCCGCATCGTCTTCGCTTCCTCGAACCACGCGGTGGGCTTCACGCCGCGGCCGACCGGGGACGACCCGCTGATCCCGGTCGACACACCGCGCCGCCCCGACACCTTCTACGGCCTGTCCAAGTCCTTCGGCGAGGATCTCGCCCAGCTCTACTGGGACAAGCACGGGCTGGAGACGGTCTCGGTGCGCATCGGCTCCTGCTTCATGGAGCCGACGAGCGTGCGGATGCTGTCGGTGTGGATGTCGCCGGGGGACGGCGCACGCCTCTTCCACGCGGCGCTGAGCGCTCCCGCTGTGGGGCATGCGGTGGTGTACGGGTCCTCCGCGAACACCCGGCTGTGGTGGGACCTCTCCTCGGCGCGGGCGCTGGGGTATGAGCCGCGGGACGACTCCGAGCAGTACGCGGAGAAGCTGGTCGCCGAGCACGGTGAACTGGACCCCGAGAACCCGGACCACGCGTGCCTGGGCGGCCACTTCTGCACGAACCCTCCGGTGTGGCCGTACTGAGCTCAAGACCGCCGCTCCGCGGCGGATCTTTTGGGGGGGCGCCGGGCGGGCGGCGCCCGGCCCCCCCCGCGGGCCGCCCCGCCCGCCCCCCGCCCCGCCGGGCC